>JANYBI010000590.1 GCA_025360875.1 Lentisphaerota bacterium | reverse complement strand
CTGACATCACTGCCTTTGGCGGTTACACCGAGGACACGTCCGCCTGTGTTCACGATTTTTCCATCCTGCAGGGAAGTGCCCGCATGGAAGACAACGGCACCTGTGGCTTCAGCCTCCTCTAGTCCGCTTATCGGGAAACCTTTCTTGTAGGTGTCGGGATATCCGCCGGAAGCCATTACGACACATACAGCCGGATCGTTTGTCCATTGCAGGGCAATCTCATTGAGCTTGCCCATTGCAGTTTTTATCATCACATCGGCAAGATCGGATTCGAGCCGCATAAGGATGACCTGTGTCTCAGGATCTCCGAACCTGACATTGAATTCAAGGACCTTCGGGCCGCTGGCCGTAACCATTACTCCCGCATAAATGATTCCACGGTAATACAGCTTCTCAGACTGGATTCCCTTTAGAAATCTTTTCAGGACCTTCTCGTTTATTTCATTCATCAGAACATCCGTGATAACCGGCGCCGGGGAATACGCCCCCATCCCGCCAGTGTTTGGCCCGGTATCCCTGTCACCAGCCCTCTTGTGGTCCTGTGAAGTGGCCAGTGGGATTATGGTGTTGCCATCGGTAAGCGCAAGTATTGAAGCCTCCTCGCCGACCAGGAGTTCCTCTATGACGACCTTGTTGCCAGCTTCACCGAAACTTCCGCTGAAGCACAGGTTCACGGCGTCTATAGCCTCCTTCAGGCTGTATGCGAGGATTACCCCTTTGCCCGCGGCAAGTCCGTCAGCCTTGACGACTATGCCCTTGATCTGCTGCGCAAACTTCTCCTTGAGATAATGTACCGCCTGTTCCACATCCGTAAACGCCATCGACGTGGCTGTCGGAATGTTGTGCTTCATCATGAACATCTTTGCAAACGACTTGCTTCCTTCGAGCCTGGCGGCAGATTTGTCGGGACCGAATATGACAAGCCCTTCTTTCCTGAAGGCATCAACAATACCGTCGCAGAGCGGAGCCTCTGGACCGACCACAGTCAGATTTATAAAGTTTTCCTTTGCAAATTGTATAAGCCTGTCGATCTCATTGATATTTATGTCCAGGCATTCTGCGACATTCGCAATACCTATGTTTCCCGGCGCGCAGTAGATTTTCTCCATCTTCGGGCTCTGGGCGAGTTTCCAACACAGCGCATGCTCCCTCCCGCCACCGCCTATCACAAGAATTCTCATGGAAAACCTCATAATATAAAATATTATTCGAATCGCCATAAACTAGCATTAAAATGCCGTCTTGGTAATCAATACTGGAAGTTTTTGTTATTCTTATGTCAGGCGAGAGCCTGACCGTGGAGTGCTTCGTCCTTGATATGGACGAATCAAGAATTCAAACTATTACACGTTGGTGTAGAATTCCAGGGGCTGGAGTTCCTTCGAAACAAGTTTCCTGTTGATGACGATATGCCGCCGGATATCAAAACAGAGTTCGCATTTGGAAAGATATTCCCTAGCGGGCTTGAACCCGTAGCTGGAGACCGCAAACTCGAAAAAGGCCCCTATTCCCTTGTCATGCAACATGTTCAAAACCGGATACTCAAGCATCCCAAGCATCTCACCGAGATCGTCCACGGCGATTGAAAGTCCGGTACACAGCCCAGGAATGTAGTTTCCGAAAAGATCAACATGGAAGTGCGAAATATCAGAGAGCTCATAGCATCCGCCGCCGTTCACCTTGAGAATTTCTTCGAGCGGACGCCTGTTGAGCTTTCCAGCATAGGTCTTGAGCGTACGCCCGCGCATCGTGAGCCCGTATCTGGAAATCAGCTCTATGACGTACTTGTCTCCAAACCTTTTCTCATATTCCTCCAGTGAATGCGTCCTGTTCTCGTTAAAGGAGCCTGTCTCCGGTACAAAGGCTTTGAGCCACGGGAAAATATTGACTCCGGCTATCCGGCAGGCATTTATCACGCCCTTGACCTTGTTGAATGGTATGAACTCGTTATGGAACGGGCTGACAGAAACCAGGATTGTCCCCAACCCTTCCTCCTTAAGCTTTTCCAGCAGTGCGCAAGCCTCCTCTTCATTATTATACCATGAGGAGTTCGTCTCCACATACTCAATATCGACTCCAACCTTGCGGGCGACCTGCAGCACCTCAATCAGGCTTTCTGGACGCAGGAAAGGTTCGCCACCGCCAATGTGTACGGAACTGCAGCCAAGGCTTCTGACCTTGACCAGATTCTTCTCCGCCTGATCCGGAGTTATGTATCTCTTCTCCCATTCCGGTCCACAACCGTACAGGCAATGCTTGCACTTCGACGAACAGAAATAATTCGTTATAAGTCCGCCAGAATGAAGTTTTGATATGTGAAGTGTCTTCATATAGGTTTAAATTTCTGAACATCGAACATTCAACTTCGAACTTCCAACCTCGAATTAATTCTTTTGATTGGATGTTCAATGTTGGATGTTGAAAGTTCAGCAGCCCCCCTGTTTCTCCGGTTCGCCCCTACACCGGTTCATTATTCCCATTCTTAACCCACCTATCCACTCATCCAGCCATCCATTCATCCATCCGTATTGGAGTATTTCTCCACCGCCCTGTATATAACAGACGACTGGAATCCCCTTGATGCAAGGTATCTGAACATTTTCTGTCTTCTTTTTAGCCGATCAGGCTCCCTGGAAAAATGAA
>JANYBI010000588.1 GCA_025360875.1 Lentisphaerota bacterium | reverse complement strand
CATTTCATCCTTGGTCATATGGGTAACTGGAAACTATTTAATCCTTTTGTTAAGCTGATTTGTGAAAAGTATGGCAAGAGTCGGCAATCAGAAGCCTTGAAACAAGCGGCCTGATACGTCAAATTTCAACAATCTAACCTTCAGGGGTGTTATGGACTACCGGGATGGTATTACACTTAATTCTAAGCGTTGTGGCCTAAAGACTGAAGTATATAGCCGGGTGTGCGGCTATCATAGGCCGGTTAAAAAGTGGAATAAAGGAAAACAGGAAGAATTTAAGGAACGGAAGAACTTCAAAACACCGTAGCATGACCGTAGCACAAAATCAAAATTTAACTTCGGCCAATTCTTTGTAAGTCATTGCCTATAAAGTGGCATCCCCAACCGGATTCGAACCGGTGTTACCAGGATGAGAACCTGGTGTCCTAGGCCTCTAGACGATGAGGACGCGAAAAGGCTATGAAGCGGGTAATATAACTGGATTTCCCCTTTGTCAAAACAGGAAAGCCCAAAAACCGCTCATTTTCATTTACTTTTCCTGGTCTCTATGAACCTGGAGACCGACCTGTCCCAGCTCTTTTCCACATTATCGGGAAACGCACATGCCGGGAGTTCATCATTGGACAGGTGATATTGGAGACATGCGCAGCAGTTGCCCTTCCTTTCACATGGCTCATATGTGCAGTTGCACTTCGATTTGTTGGATGAAAATTTCTCGCATTTGATTGCCATTTCAACCTCCATGGTTTATTTTCATGAACTACGGAACCTATAATTTAAAGTCCTGGAAAAAGCAAACATCACGAAAAATATATTCGAGGTAATTCCAAAACTAGGAATTCAGGAGTCAGAATCCAGAAGACAGAATTAAATTTGAATTCAAATTCGGTTTTATTCTGAATCCTGACTTCTGAATTCTGACTACTTTTAAAATTGGCTCATTCTTCTCATGAAACCTATGATTTCAATAGACGACTTCAAGCTGGTGCAGATATCCGACAAGGATTATCTGCAGAACGCATTCCTGAAATTCACGCTCCTGCCCTGCGAATATGTCTTCACGAATCTTTTCATATGGAGGAATGTCTACGACATCCGGTGGATGAAGTTCAGGAACTCCATACTGATCCATTCGGGGCTGGACAAGACGCTGCTCATGCCCCTCGGCGACGTATACCCGCCTGAAGAACTTCACAGTCTCCTTGCGGGCACTTTCCCGGGCAACAAGGATGCATCGATAATCCAGGTGCCGGAGGACTATGTGAAACAGAATCCTGGAATAGCGGATTTCTTCGAAGCGGAGTTGGACGAGGATTTCGCCGACTACGTCTACTCCACCGAAAAACTTTATCTTCTGAGAGGCGCGAAGCTCGCAAAAAAGAAAAACCTCGTATCTCAGTTCGCCAGGAACAACCCCGGATACAAAAGCGTTCCGCTTGAGGAATCACATCTGCAGGAATGTTTCGCGCTGTCGGAGAAATGGCGTCAAAGCACCGACAGCGATCCCTTCACGCTCTCCCAGGAGAAAGGAGCCATCGAGGAGGCTTTTGCGAACTTCAAGTACCTTGACCTGGAAGGCGTCTGCATATTTGTCAATGGCAGGATAGTTGCGTTCTCAGGGTACAGCTTCCAGAGCAGCGATGCCGCTGTCGTTCATTTCGAAAAATACGACAAGGATTTCAAAGGGGCCGCACAGGCGATCAACTGGGAGACCGCCAAAGCTCTTCTAGGAAGATGCAATTATATCAACAGGGAGCAGGACATCGGCCTTCCCGGCCTCAGAAAAGCTAAACTCTCTTACGAACCTGACAAGCTCCTGCTCAATTACGTACTCTCGCCGAAGTAACAAAAGGCGGACGTCGGTCGCAGGAACTATTGCCTAGGCGGATAATGATCTTACATTTCAGTCGATCTCTTCAATGTCGCCACCCTGCGGGCATACGCGTCAAGTTAATTCCTATTTCCTTTTGGATGAGAATGACTTAGCGGTCTTTACTCTTTTTAGAATGAATTGATTCCTGTCTTCAATCAGCCATTCCATCTCCTCGCTCTTCCTTATATTTACAGCA
>JANYBI010000587.1 GCA_025360875.1 Lentisphaerota bacterium | reverse complement strand
CATTTCATCCTTGGTCATATGGGTAACTGGAAACTATTTAATCCTTTTGTTAAGCTGATTTGTGAAAAGTATGGCAAGAGTCGGCAATCAGAAGCCTTGAAACAAGCGGCCTGATACGTCAAATTTCAACAATCTAACCTTTAGGGGCGTTATGGACTGCCGGGATAGTATTACGCCTAATTCTAAGCGTTGTGGCCTAAAGACTGAAATATTCAGACGGGTGTGCGGCTATCATAGGCCGGTTAAAAAGTGGAATAGAGGGAAACAAGAAGAATTTAAGGAACGGAAGAATTATAAGCCTTAATCCAGCTTATTAATAGCGTCCCTCATCGGGTCCAGGGCATGGGAATATATCATATTCACTTCTACTGAGCTCTGTCCTGAGAGTTTCTGCCTAAGCGCCGATTCAATGCCGGCCTGTTCAAGTTTTGTATTGAATGTGTGCCTAAAGGAATGAAATCCTACTCTTCCCTCGGTAGTGTCTTCAATCTTTAAATCATCAAGGAAGGCCCCAAAATAACCTTGTTGCTCTTTTACCTTGTAATTTGCGGCCAATCCGGGCATGATAAATTCCGAGTTGTTATCTGCAATCTTTGAAAGTTCCCTTTGGAGGTTCTTATGGATCGGAATAATTGTTCTGGTTCCATATCGTTTCGTTTTTTCAGGCCTGAGATTTATTATGCCATTGGCATTGTCGATATGTATCCATTTTATATGAGCAACATCTGTGAAGCGTAGCCCGGTATACCGTCCAAATACACATGCAAGGTGCCATTCACCTTTAACTTTCTCAAAAATCGTCTTTAATTCATCATCTGCGAAGGTTCTGTAAGATAGATGTTCAATGCGTTTCATCAAAGGGACAGCTTCAAAAGGATTTTCTGATAAATCCGCCAGTATTCTAACAGCCCGAAATATTGAGGAAAGGGAATTTCTGATGTTGTTATAGGTCTGTCCGGCACCTCCCTTTTCCTGTATATATTCCATTGCGGTGCGCCTACTCACCTGGTGAACACTTGGAATTTTCTTATCCTTCATCCATTTCGCAAATTTATTCCAGGCGAATTTCTTTGAGCCTATTGTTCGGTCGGTAAGCTTCTTAGTTTCCGGTAGGGCTGCATACTTAGCCCAGATTGTTTCTGGAGAGATGATCGCCGGTCTGTATTCATCTGCGATTTGTTCGGCGGCGGATGACATGTAGCTCAAGACGCTTTGCTTCAAACGGCTTTTATAGGCCACGGCCCGGAGTTCGTTTTCCATAGCTTCGGCTTTTTCTTTATCGTTATGGCCTGTAGATATCCAGTGTTGCTTTCCTTTAGTGTAGAGGACTATATAAAGCTTCTTATTTTTACTAACGACAGCCATGTTACCCTGAAAATCATTAGAAGGTTTTATTGTCTTGGAATTACAATAACCCACTTTCAAATATTGTCAAATATGGGGCTAATAAAACTGGCGGAGAGGGAGGGATTTGAACCCCCGATACCCTTGCGGGTATAGCGGTTTTCGAGACCGCCGCATTCGACCACTCTGCCACCTCTCCGCGTCAACATGATTTTGCTTTTAGGTCTTCAAGCAAATCCCTAATCTGCTGTCTGAGAAATCTTTTGCCTTCAGTTGTCTTGAGATATTTTTCACGCCTCATGGCATCGGATTCCATAGTATATGCCTCATAATGTATCAGTTCCAAAGGCCTGTGAAAGTCTGTGGCAAAAGGCATTACAATAAATTAACTTTCCCGAATGTCTACCCGTAAATCAATCCATTGCATTAATTTCAATTTATGATGTGCCGACGGGAAATCAGAGAACACAGGCCTTGATTGATGAAAACACTCAGGCTCGAGAGTTGAGGTTTGCCGAAATCCCGGCCCCGGCAGGGCGTCGGGACGTAGTGAAAAACCATGCGCCAGCACGGTAGTGACGAACTCATTAACGATAATCCCTCTCCCAGATGGCACTCCGGAACATCTTACTTCATCAAGCCCGCATTCCTCCTGAGCTTCTTCAATAAACCGATATTCACTTCCGCAGTCTTTATGTAGTGCTCACCTGTTTCCTTGCCATAGCCATGATATTTATCGATAAACAACTGCCACTTGCCGATTATGGCATCGATCCCGGCAGCATCTGCAGATGGCATTGCTTCGACTTCCTGTGAGACGGCCATGAAGGCCGCGTGCAGTTCTGCCGCAGTATTGTCAGGTACCGGTTTCGAGATCACTTTTTCCCTGGCAACAATGTATACGCCCATGATCACTATCAGGGATACAGCTCCCAGAAGAAGTATCTTAAGGATTTGGATCTGTTTTGTCTTTGAAAAAGAAACCTCCGGCTTGGAAACAGTCTCCTTGACAGCTGTCAGCTCGAACGGTTTTTCTCCGGCAATCGCACTGTTGATGTCCTTTATCAGAAGTTCCCAGCTCCGCTGCCTGTCATCCGGATTCTTGGACATCATTATCTGAATAAGACGGGAGCACTCTTCGGAGAGTGAAGTGTTGACCTGATCCGGGGGGACAAGAGGGTCCGATATCACTTTTGCAATTACACTCATCGCGTTATCAGCATCAAAAGGGAGATGGCCTGTGACCATATGATATAGCGTTGCCCCCAAAGAGTATATGTCCGTACGGAAATCAATATTCTTATCACCCCTGGCATATTCGGGGCTCATGTAGCATGGCGATCCCACAATGTTTCCAGTCATGGTCAGGGTGCTGTCTTCAAAGAGGCTCTTGGAAATACCCATGTCCATAAGCTTAGGCGTACCTTCGCGATCCACCATGATGTTTTCCGGTTTTATGTCCCTGTGCAATATCTTGAACTTGTCCCATGCATATGCGAGCCCCTCGGCCACGCCCCGGACGATCAGAAGGGCCTCAATCTCCGGAAAATTGTCATGTTCAAGCGTCTTCTGGAGTACGGTTCCATCGACATATGTGACGGCCATGTAGTATATCCCCTTGTCCACACCGGCATCATACACGGTTATGATATTGGGGTGCACGAGTTTCGCGGTTGTCCGGACTTCATGTATGAACCTGTCGACGAAATCCGGATTGCTGGTCAACGACGGGACCAGGATTTTCAAAGCGACCCACCTGTTCATGGAGACCTGGTTGGCAAGCCATACCTGCCCCATGCCTCCGACCCCCAGCAGCCTATCGACAACGAACGCTCCTATTTCAAGACCGGATCTTACAACTGGAGCTGGAATCTGGAGAGTTGTATTGCAACTGGGACACATCAGGCGTTTGCCACCGTCGGCTTCATGGGCTTCGACATTGATGCCACACTGGGAGCAGTTGAAGAACATATTATAATCCCTGCTTAGACCTCCAGGAAATTCAGCTCTTATCAGAAAAAGCTCGGATGATAAC
>JANYBI010000581.1 GCA_025360875.1 Lentisphaerota bacterium | reverse complement strand
CCTACATGGCGAGGAAGGGATATGTGGCGTTGTCATTGCAGTATGAAATCGAATATGTGAAAATGCCGAAGCTTCTTGTCGGGAGCGTAATCACACACGAACAGTTTGAAAAGATTGCAAATTCCATAGACACAACGACTTCTTGGGGCTATCAGGCGAGGACGATAGTGGAGCTGATGTATTCGTCAGGTGTAAGGGCTTCGGAGGTGACAGGGCTGAAAATAGAGGACGTGGATTTCACAGGCGGAGTGGCGAAGGTGATGGGCAAGGGAAGCAAGGAAAGGTGGGAGGACGGCACTGAAGTACATGGAGAATTTCCTGAAGGCGGTGCGACCTTTTCTTGTGAAGGAGCAGACTGAATATTTCTTCGTCAACAACAAGGGCGGAAAGCTGAACTATGTGCTGTTGCTGGAATGGATTCATAAATTCTGCAAGGACAACGATGTGAACGTGACACCTCATACTTTCAGGAGAAGCTGTGCAACGGAACTCTTGAAAGCTGATGCGAACATGTACCATATCAAGGAACTGCTGGGACATGAGAGCTTGGACACGCTGAAACATTACGCCAAGCTTACGATAGTGGATTTGAAGAAGACTCACAGGAAATGCCATCCGAGGGAAAAACAGGCAAATGAAGTAGCAGGGAGTTGATAAATACGCTGTAGGATGTAGGTTTGATACTGTAAAATCTTAAAGGAATCCTTGTACATGGGTTGTCCAGAATTGCCAATCGAATATTACTTCAGAAAAAGTGCGTATGGGGATTTTTCAGAGTCACCAAAAAACCACTTGTATGGGAATTTCCACAGGGCAACAATTGGCAAGGATGGAAAACTTGCCGAAACCGAGAACCCCCTTGGCGAAAAGACCGAATTTGACTACAATGAGTTTGGGAAACTTGCAGGCAGGAGCGGTGCAGGAGGATACGATCTGTCATATATCTACACGCCCTTCGGCGAGATTGCCTCATACACTGATGGCAATGGAGCAAAGACCAGCTTCAAATATGATGATTCCGGAAAGCTGGTGTCAAGGATCTGGGCTGATGGCTCAGCGATCAAATATGACTACAATGACAATGGTCTTCTGGCAAAGAAGACAGAGGCCGACAGGGTGGCTGTCTATACCTATGACAGTATGAACAGTCTTGAGAGCATAAGTGTTCATCAGGAGAGCGAGAAGGCTGAGACGAAACCGGTGTACAATTCGGATTCAAAGCTTGCCAGGATTTCAGATGGCAATGGCGTTGTGGAATTCAAATATGATGCATTTGACAGGATCACGTCCGAAAAGGGTAGCATCGGTGAAATCAAGTATGGCTATAATTCAGCTGGGCAACTTTCAGCTAAGACCTGCATGCTGGATGAAAAGGAGTTCAAGACGGAATACTTCTACGACGATCTCAACAGGGTTGTCAAGGTCACTTCTCCTGCGGGTGAATACGTATACTCGTATGACACAAAGGGCAGGATTGCTTCTCTCAGCTTCGGCAGCGTCAAGATCAATAACGACTATGACAAGGCCGTGCACCTGTCATCTAAGAAGATGAACGACACTATCCTCTGTAGCTACGAATATGATAAGCTTGATCGTCGTGTCAAGGCAACCGTTAACGAGGTCACGTGGCTCTACAAATATGATGAGAAGGGGCAGTTGCTTTCAGCCGTATCAAGAGATGGAAACAGTTATGGTTATTCATTCGACCCGATCGGGAACATCCTTTCAGATGAAGCTCATAAGTATGCCTTCAACAACTTGAACCAGATTGTCAGGGCTGATGTGTCTGAGAAACAGATGGCATTTGAATATGACAAGTATGGCAATTTGGTAAAGAACAATGAAGCGGAATTCAAGTACGATCTTAACAACAGACTTACTGAGGTCAGAAAAGCTAACGTGTATGTTAAATATGAATATGATCCACTCGGCCAGAGGATAAAAATCACTGAAACAACTTCTAAAGGCACAAGGAACACTAAATTCCTGATGTCTGAAATGTTCGAGCAGGCAAGGATTTCTGATGATATGGTGCAGTTCCATACGCTAGGATTAGATTTGTCAGGATCCTTGACTGTGACAGGCGGAATTAGCGCAATTCTTGCATCAACATCTGACAATGACAATTTCAATTATCTTTATGATGGTAATGGTAATGTCATTGGGGCTTGTGACGGAAAAGGAACAATTTCCAAGATGCTTATATATTCACCATTTGGTAACAAGATCAGCGGTTCTGATTTGCCATTTGAATTCTCTACTAAACCTGTTGACATGGCAGGAAATACATATTACGGGTTCAGATTTTATAATTCGAATTTAGGCAGATGGATGAGCAGAGATCCGTTCGGAGAGGAAGGTAAATGCCCTAACCTTTATGTTTTTGTTGGGAATTCAAGTATTCAATATATTGATAACCGTGGCTTAATGACTGGCACCTTTGAGCCTAATAAAAACGGAGAATATTATAGAGAATGGCAGCCAACTGGTGGGGCAATGGGAACAACCCATCCATCGCAATCTACTGAGTGTATATGCAAATGTAATGCTGAAGCATCGAAAAATGCTGGTCATAAGGTATATGAGCTATCCTGTAATTTCTCAGTACTATATAGTATCATGATAGCTTCTGATGTTTCCCCTGTTTGGAATGATACGCCTGCTAGTTTTCCCTCAGATCCTACCCCAGATAACTGGGCGACATTGCCATTGGCAGAGAAGATTAGATTAACAAAAAAGCATGAACAAATTCATGTGGCTAATTTTAAGAGTTGGTACGAGGGAAGAAAAGCTATAATAATTCAAGCTGAGCAAGCTTACTACACGGAAGGCATGTGCAATGACAAGAAGACAACAATAACTCAGGATAATGATTCAACTTTTAAGAAAAAATATGCAGATGAAACAAACCACGTGGGATGGTAATAATGAAAAGCAAAAACTTAATAATTATTTTATTACTGGTCGTTTTTGTGCTCTCATTAGGGCTTTGTTATGTTTTTATTAAAAAAAGTAACAACGAGACTCCTAAAATAAACATGCCATTAACATCAAGCTTAATCGCAGATTGGGCAGCCCTCGATTTAAAAAATGCTCTCGTGTTCAAGTCAGATATGAATGCCGGAGCGATATATTTTATATCTGCCGATAAATATAAAGCCGAATATATTTTTTTCGTGCTTTCAAAAACTGGCACTGGCAAATATGAGAAGACCGAGAAAAGAACAGGTTCAGTTTCCATGAGAACCCATGAAACTCAAATAATAAGAAATGGAGGCATTTCTCTATATTGGCAACCTCCAACAAATCTATATATAACAAATGGCATTCAAGAGGCTAGTATTATTTCAATATCAGAAGTAGCTCTATTCAATGAAGGGAATTTTAATAAAATTGAATGGTCGTCTGTTAAAAAAGCTAACAGGTGATTGTTTCATGGTTAGTCTAGTTTTGGCGACCAGCACAAGGGCCGATTAGTCGTTAGAAAAGTATCCTACGCCCCTTGTCCAACGTCTTATCTCACGCATGAAAAGCGGTGCCAGCCCAATGCCGTTAACTTAAGATATAACGTGTTAATGTCTTGGGTATTACGTGTATGTGTGAATCCTGAAGGGATTGAATATTATAGCCTGTGGTTTTAACCACAGGTTCCATATCGAAAAATAATACGTCCTGTAGGGACGGAATATATTTCGCCCCTTCAGGGCGAATAAATTTTTGGGATTCGATACCTATGGTTGAAACCATAGGCTATGTTATTCAACGCATTCCATGCGTAAAGATAAAAGCAATCTATCTCTTTTATCCTTAAGATGATGCCCTTAAGTTAACGGCATTGGCATGACACCGTTCTAAGATGCCAGATTGGCATCTTAGAAATTATATTTAGGACTTGACTGAAAACCAATAATTTTAGGGAAGGATAAATTTTCATGGCTAAAGACATTTTGCTGGTCACGCACAATCACTTCGATCCTACCTGGCGGCGCTGTTTCGACAGGCCTGCCACATATAATGGAGTAACGGTCCGGAGCTATGCCGAGGTAGAAGAACACTGCTTCAACAGATGGTTCAAACTTGCTCCGCGCGGCTACACATACAGCGAGGGACAGACAGCGATCCTGCGGAAATACCTGGAACGCAACCCGAAGGCAAAGTTACGGCTGAAAGATGAAATAGCCGCCGGCCACTTTGAAATAAACCGTGCCGGCGAGGTCGTGCCCGACACCGTCATGTCCACCGCCGAAGGGCTTGTCCGCAACTTCCTCGTAGCCGAACCTCTCTATCGCGAACTCGGTGTCGACAGCCATCCCGCCATGAAGATCGGCTGGCTCGAGGATGCCTTTGGCAACAGCCCCAACTATCCGCAGGTTCTTCGCGGGGTGGGAGCCGAGGCTGCGGCATGGATCAGCTACCGCCCCTGTCCTGAGCCCGTCTGGGTCGGCATTGACGGAAGCAAAATTCTCGCGACCGATAAACATCCATCGCTTTTCGGCGGATCATTTGCCAAGCACGCGCCATGTCCGGCCTGCCGTGGAAAGGGCTGTTCGGTGTGTAAGAAGACCGGCCTCCTCTTCGTTGACGGCTTCGACATTCCTGCACTCCGTAAGACGCTTGAGGATGCAGTAAAGCGCAAGGAACCATGGGTGGCCATACGGTTTCTCGCCGAAGAAGTTCTGCCCGATCCCAAAGTTGCGGATCTCGTCGACGAGATGAACCGTAAGCTCAGGGGCCGCGCCCGCATCCGTTTCGCCAATCCTGCAGATGTCTACCGCCTGATCCGTCCGAAACTTCTCGCCGCCCTGCGCAAACGCGATGACAAGCCTTCGGCAGATCTCAATCCAGCGATGCCGGGCTGCATGGTCAGCCGCATCAAGCTCAAGCAGAGGACGCGCTCCGTCGCATATCATCTGGTGGCTTCTGAAGCAGTTCTCGCGAACAAGTCCTGGCAGAACGGAAAACCCGTGGCTCCTCCTCAGGCATTCGCCAAGGCGTGGCAGCTCCTTGCGTTCAACCAGTTCCATGACGCCATCACAGGAACACATATTGACAGCGCCTATCCCGAGCTTCACGACATGCTGGACCAGGCCGAAGCCGTGGCAAAACGCATTCTTCCGCTGAAACTGGCAAGACCTGATGTCGGCACCTTGAAAACTGTGAAGACGAAAACAGCAAAATTCAAACTGGGACAGCTTGACGTCTCATTCGACAAGTTCGGCATCACTTCGATAATCTGCAAGGGACGTAACCTGTTCAAGGTCGAACAGCCCAAATGGAACAATACGAGCCGCGATCTTCGCATCGGCGAACTCGTCCTCGAACCAGATTACGGCGATCCCTGGGGCCAGCGTATTGCACCTGCCGGTTCACATGGCTGGGAAAATTTCTCGATAGTCGCACTTGGCAATTACCATACGGCTGTCCACGCATCCGACCGCGCCATCCGCTGGACTGGCAAATATACCGGCGGCGACACCAAGGTCAAGAAACTCAATTGGACCGTAACTGTCACAGTTTCAGCTGACGGCAAACGTCTCGACTTCGCCACTGAACTTGACTGGGATGCGGGCAGCCGCCGTATCCGCGCCGTGTTTCCTGTGGCGTCCAAGGATCCCACTGCGACCTACGAGGTGCCGTTCGGTTTCATCGACCGCACCTTTGACAACGCACAACTCAAATACGGCGCCTGGGAAACGCATCCCATGGAATTCCCCACACTCCACTGGCTGTGCAAGAAGATCGACAAACGCAGCGGAGTGGCCCTCCTCAACCGCGGACTTCCCTGCTACCGCTGGATGCCCACTCGTCTTGACATCTCGCTGGTCCGTTCCCCTGAATACGCGTTCTGCCTGGTTGAGCCTGCCAGCTACGAGTTCTGGGATGTGGACGGCATGCGCGATCCCGGACAACACCGTTTCGAGTATTCGATCATGCCCTACACGGACGGTCTTACGCCCGGCGAACTGACCCGCATCGGCTACGATTATAACAGTCCTGCGCCAATACGGCTGCCGTTCAAGGTCTATGGCGATGTAGTGGTCACCGCCTGGAAGCCTGCCGAAGACGGTTCCGGATGGATACTGCGTCTCCAGGAAGCCGGCGGAAAATGGACAAAGGTGGCGTTGCACTTTGACAAGGAGAGAGAAGTCACTGCAACCAACCTTCTTGAACATGCCTGTGGGAAAACTGTGTCTGCAAAAGAATATCAAACCAGACTCCACAAGCATGGCATCCTGACATTGAAGATACGTTAATAACTTAGGAGAGGCAGTATGAACAGTAGGATAATCACTGGCCTGCTTGGCATGGTGCTGGCTGCGGGCTGTACAGGAATCAAATCTCATGAGACGGCGAATCAGAATTCTCCGGCGGCGGCCGTCTACGACGTACCACGGCTGGATAAAATTGTTATCGACGGCAAAAGCGATGACTGGGGCGACAAGGGTTTCCGGGTCGACACCCTCATCGCCACGGACGGAACCCTCCGTCCGGCGTCTGATCAGGATGCTTCGTTCCGGCTCGCCTGGAACAATGAGGGACTTCTTGTCCTGATCACATTGGGAGACAACATCTGGATCGAGGCCGCTCAGGACGATATGCTGTGGCAGCGGGATTCTGTGGAGATGTTCCTCCGCGGTCCAAATCCCTCGCGTGACATATGCCAGTGGGTCATAGCACCAGGCATGGCTTCCGACCATCCGGAACTTAGATCGCATTTCTATGACTTCCGCAAGGATGAGCAGCTTCGGAAGCTACCGTCAGTCATTCAGACTGCCCGCACCCGTACAGACAAGGGTTGTATTATTGAAGCCCTGCTGCCGTGGGCCGCCCTTGACATCAAACCGCAGATCGGCGCTGAAGCGGCATTCCAGCTGTGGGTGAACGACAGCGATGACCGTCTGGAAGGGCCAGCCTACCAGCCGTCGTGGTTTCCTGAGCTCGGAGCTGGATTCTTTCCCGAACGCATGTGCCGTATCCGGCTGGCTGAAACTCCGAGCGCACCTGTGACTGCACGGGCGGCCGGTTCATACAACCTCGAACGCCTGCAGACCCGTATTGGTGTTGTTGCCGCTTCAGGAAAAACTGTTACCGTCAGCGAAGGTGGCAAAGTTCTCTCAAGCACCAAGCTGGCCGCCGATGGGCGACGTGTCCAGTCCGCAATAACGCTGCCTCTTCCGCCAATCGGTTCCACATATAGTCCGCTAAGCGTCGAGATAGACGGGCAGGCGGTCGGAGAAGTCTGTCTGGCGGACGTCCGGCCCATGAGGCAGGACTTGGCTGACAGGCTTCCTCTCATCTTCCGTCCTTGCGTTTTTGATCAGCAGAAATTCCCGCCACTGGAATTTGAAAACCCGCTCCTGGCAGAAGGCCTGATCGGACCGTATGCGTTCAAGGTCCGTTTCTTCGATGGAATGTTCCAGGAAGTGGCAATGGCGGAGAAAACCGGCAGGTACGGCGCAATCGTCGAAATCCAGCCTGCATCCGGATCTCCTTCGCGCCGGTTCATCACACTCTTCCACTCCAAGGATCCTATCAATTGGCGCGATATGAAAGTGGACGGCAGCCTCATCCTTCCGCTGCAGTTGGGCATCAAGCCTGAAGTCATCGTCCGCCAGCTCCCGGCAATCAACCAGTTCCTCTCGCGCAAGGTCATAGATTCGACGTTGAGGGACGCTGATGCCTCCATCCTTCTGGCGGGATTGTACCATGCGGACGCCGGCGCACCTGCAGTCGATCGCACTTCGCCCTACAGGGACAACGAACGCTGGTGGTACGCGCTGAAGAAGAAGACCGGAACCATGCAGCAATACCAGTATGCAGTCCATGTTCCGGCCGAGGCGAAGAATGATGCGGCCAGGAAATTTCCCGCCATACTCATCCTCCACGGTTCAGGAGAGAGAGGTACCGACCTTTCCATGGTCATGAAGAATGTCCCTTACCAGCTCGCGGAGAAGCGTACGGATTTCCCGTTCATCGTCATCGCGCCGTTATGCCCGATGCGGGAATGGTGGAAACCGGAGTCGGTAAAATATCTCGTGGACGAGGTGATGGCGAAATATCCGATAGATCCGGATCGGCTTTACCTGACCGGCCTGAGCATGGGCGGTTTCGGCAGCTGGGCCGTGGCAATCGAGTATCCCGACCTGTTCGCGGCAGTCGTGCCGATCTGCGGTGGAGGCGATACCGCCGATATTGAACGTATCAAGAATATTCCGATCTGGATTTTCCACGGTGACAAGGATGGCGCAGTACCTGTGAAGCTGAGCGACGAAATTTTCGATGCGCTTAAAAAGATCGGCGGACGCGTCAGGTATTCCCGTTATCCAGGCGTCGACCACGGTTCATGGGGTCCGGCGTATAACACCGAGGATCTGTACAAATGGCTGCTGCAGCAGAAACGTGGACAGCCGCAGCAGGCTCCGGCTACGCCAGAGTCGGCGCCGGATACAAATCCTCCTCCGAAGATACCGTGAGAATAAGTCATGTAACGATCACATCTCTTAAGGAGCTTCTCTCAATATGAAAAACAAAAATACTGTCACTGACTGGACTGCGAAATGGATCTGGGCGGATGTCGAGGAACGTCGCCCGCA
>JANYBI010000601.1 GCA_025360875.1 Lentisphaerota bacterium | reverse complement strand
GGCGTCGGACTTCCTCAAGACTTCTGATAACCCGAACCACGAAATCTATCTCATATCCGATTTCCAGGCATGCCAGGCGCCTTCCAAGCCATACAGCGATGAGTCTCTAAATGATGCCAAAGTGTATTTCGTTCCCGTTTCCGGGACGCTTGAAAACCTTTCAGTCACCAGGGTGTCCACCGGGTTCAAGCCCAAGATGGTCAGTAAGACCATGAAGATCGAATATGAAGTTGAGAACTTTGGAAAGAACGAGCATAAGACGGAAGTGAGTTTGGAAGTGAACGGCAAGAACATTGAAACCCGTGAATTGTCTTTGCCGGCAGGCGAAAAACAGGCGGGTGAATTCCTGTTTGTCCCAGTATCAGAAGGCATGATTTCAGGATCGGTCGGCGTAAAGGATGATCTTTACAGCATGGACAACAGAAGGTATTTTTCCGTGTCGGTGTCGAAGAATATCAGGGTGCTGGCGATCTATCAGGACGAATTCGTCAGGACGGATCCCTATTTCTTCATAAGGCATGCGCTCGATCCCGATGGCTCCGCATCCAACGGCGTAAGCATAAGCACGGCAACACTGAAGGAGATTACCACCGAAATGCTCTCCGAATCACACATCGTCATGCTTGCCGATATCGACGTGGTCCCCGAAAAATATGCAACGCTGCTTTCGGCTTATATGAAAAAGGGCGGAACAGTTGTTTCGTTCCCGGGTGCCAGGACTACGTCTTCCAGCAAGTCCGGGATCATTGATGCCGTCAGGAAGGATGGGATTGCCATGGGAAATCCCTATGGCGGAAAAGTCCAGTCAAAAATGAACGGTATCAGGTTCGGCGAAGATCTGGCCATAATGAACGATCTTCTGCAGTTTGACTATCTGTCATGGAAATATCTGCAGGAGATCAAGGCCGATCCTCTGGAAAAAGTCCTTGCGACCGCGGACGGAAAGAGCATCATCGTTGAACGCAAGGTCGGGAACGGCCGCTGGATAGTGTTCGCATGTTCGGCACGGAACGACTACTGCAACTGGCCGGAACTTAAATCGTTTCCCGTGATCATGGTGCATCTGATAGATCATGCCGCGAACGGTATCCCGGACGTGAGAAACACGATATGCGGAAACAAGATCAAGCTGTGTCCGTCTTCAAACTCCATAGATGTCTCGGAGCCCTCCGGGACATTCAAGATAAGCACGGTCAAGAACAGGATATTCTCCTTTGAGGACACCTGGATACCGGGAGTGGTAACTTTCGAAGGCGCGGACATAAAGGCCGCAGTCCTGAATGCTGACGTGGAGGAAAGCAAGCCGGAACTGCTTCCTCGCGACAAGCAGATCTCGTCTGTCATAGGACATGAGGTCAGTTTCATTTCACCGGAATCGACTGTCGTTGACCAGATTGATTCCAGCAGGAAGGGCAGCAGTCTTGCAGGATTGTTCTTCGTGCTGCTGTTCTTCGCCGCCCTGCTTGAATTCCTGATCTCCGACAACCATCTGCCTTATTTCAATCCGTCCGCTTCGTCCGTGAAAGGAGGAAAAGCCTGATGCTTTACTTCTTCCCATTGGTTTCCGGATGGCTCATCGGCGCGATCATCCTTCTTTCAGTCCTTGCGGTTGCCCTTTCGCTCCGTTCAAGCCATGGTCATGTGGTGACTCCGGCAAAGAAAAATATTCTTGCCGTCCTGAGGGCTTCCTCGTTCCTGTGCCTGATCCTGATGATCCTTTCTCCGGTGTTGAACGAGATGGAGGACAACAAGAAGACATCCAATGTCGTATTCCTTGTTGATTCATCGCTCTCAATGGGATGTCCTGACGAGAAGGGTGGGAAGACCAGATACGCCGCCGCGGTCGATTTCCTGAAGGAAAGGAAATTTGCGAAGATCGCAGGCTATCCGATAAGCTTCTATGCCTTCAATGAGGAAGCAGTGAAGAAGGAAGATGTACCTGAGCTTGGCAAGGTCAAAGTTTCAGGAGGCACTAATTTTGCGGCCGCGGTGAAGCAGGTTGACAAGGACATAGGGCTTTCTGAGACTGCGGCAATTGTCATTGTCTCTGATGGAAATGATTATTCAGGCTTCAGGGGCGCAGATATCCAGGTTCCTGTCTTCTGCGTCAGGACCGGTACGGACCTGCGCGGGACAAAGGATCTGGGCATCGATTCCTTCAAGAGCCCTGACAAGGTGAGGGTGGACGAGGAGCTGGAACTCAAGGTTCCTATCGCAATGCATGGTTTCGGCAAAGAGCGCGCTGCGGAGTTCAGCATTTTCGAGGATGGAAAGCTAAAGGAAAAGAGGAACCTAAATCTCACTGAAGGTTCATCTGCCGAAACGGTGAAACATACTTTCAAGAGCGAAGGAATCCATATCCTGAAATTCCAGCTGGAAAGCCTGCCGGGAGAGATCACATACTTGAACAATTCTCGGGAGGTAGCCTTTGAAGTCGTGAAAGACGATTCCGAGATAGTCTTATGTTTTACCGAGCTTTCGAACAGCTACAGGCCCCTTATCCGCTTCCTTGAGCAGAACCAGGAGAAATTCACGGCGTTCTACAAGGTTGCCGACGGCAAATATGTCATCCGCGGGATCGAGGCGGACCAGGTATTCAAAAATGGGTTGTCGGATTCGCCGGAGAAGATGTCACATGTCGGAACCATCATTCTCGGTTCGCATAACAGGCCGGCATTTACGGACGCTGAGGAAAACGTCCTTGAGAAATATGTGAGTTCCGGAGGAAGCCTGATCCTGCTGGGAGGCAAGGACTCGTTCGGGATCCTTCCGGAAAATTCCCCTCTCAAAAGACTGTCGCCCTTTGTCCATGCCGACGGTTCATTCCTGCCGGGGACCTTCAAGGTTTCAGCTGCCGATGTGGAACCGAACAGTTTTTCAGACAGGATTGTGGAGATAATAGCCGGCAATGCCGGCGATCCTGAATTCGTGCTGAAATCGATAAACTCGGTCAAGCTTGTCAAGAGCAGCGCCAAGGTCCTGCTCTGGGCGGATTCGCAGGGAGCGCGTCTGCCTCTTGTAGCCATGCAGAATTTTGGAAAAGGTGTTGTCATCGGCGTGCTTTCGAACTCGTTCTATCTATGGGGAGGAACCTCCTCGAGAACTGCCAATTTCAATAATTTCTGGAAACAGCTCCTCAATTATGCGCAGGCAGGCAACGAGAGCGATATCCTCAAGATATCCGTGAACAAGGCGGAACTTGTCCCTGGAGACAGCCTCGATGTCGATGCGACTGTCAATGTTCCTGAAGGCAAGGATTCAGTCGTGAAACTCACTGCAGACCTATACGACGCCGGTACCGGCGCGGTCTGCAGTTCGTCCCAGATGGAGAGAAGGGGCGGGTTCTACAAGTGCACATTCAATTCTATCAAGACCGGAAGATACATGCTGAAAGTAGCCTGCGCCGGAAAGGACAAAATACTCCGACAGAGATTCAAGCTGGTTCTTTGCGGAGAAACGATAAATGAGAGCAGGGATGTGAGATCTGAGATGTCCAGGTTCCTCGATTATTCCACGGGCAAGCATATTTATAGCACTGATGAGCGGAGCATGCTGGAAA
>JANYBI010000564.1 GCA_025360875.1 Lentisphaerota bacterium | reverse complement strand
GGAGATGACAATGAACAATGGGCTTCGGAAGACAAGATATTCACCTATGATCGAATTGCTTGTCTGCCGAGGCGTAGCTCGTAGAGCGACTGTGTCCGGCGTAGCTTCTTTGCGAAGTCGGAAGCGTTCAATCGGGTTTACCCTGATTGAGCTTCTGGTCGTGATTGCGATAATCTCAATTCTCGCGGCAATGCTGCTCCCGGCGCTGATGAATGCCAAGAAAGTAGCCCGCTGCAACGCCTGCATGTCGAACCAGCGGCAGGTAGGTGTCGCAGTCAACACCTATGCAACGGACTATGGCGAATATCCCACCAATGAATATCCCCTCAATGACTCAAATGGAGGCTATTACTATCGATATCTCACCCGTGGATCAAACGGAACAATGTGGACCATTCAGGTAGCCGGTGACAATGGTTGGAAGCAGGAAGCTTACAAATGTACGGAGATACTGTCCAACAGCGACGGTGTCGTGGGTGATGTGCCACGAACCGGAGAGGAATGGACCTGGGCCTGCCGTACGTCCGGTAGCGGATTCGCATATCCAAATGGTGAACGTTATACGGGAGTTCCCAATGGTGGCCGCGGCTGGTTCATGTATCAGGGGCCCGTTCGTCCATATACCGATAGTACGGGTTACATACCCAGCGGACCCAGCGATCCATATGGAAACGCCTGGGATTGTTGGGGCGGAGCATGGTACAACAACAGCTCATTGGATTACCGGGATCCAATAAACAATAAACAGGGAAACTGGACCGTCAACTATAAAAGTACTGAAATGCGTGTCATTGCATACTGCCCTAGCATGATTAAGACCGATGGGGCCAGCACATGGTGGCATGAGCGTCGTCCTCCCCATATGAACCGGCCATTTGCAGGCGATTCTGTAACTCTCTCTCCCTTGGTCGACTCCCGCAACTACCTGTTCACTGATGGGCACGTCATTTTCCTGAAACGCTGATTGTCAAAGTTTAAAAATACGTTTCGGATTATCCACAAGCAACCGTCTGCAGATTTCCTTGGCGAAATCAAGATCAAAGGTTCCATCGTCAACTTTCATGGCCAATGATTTCGCAATGTTCTGCCGGGCGATCTTCTGGTGCCCATATACACCGTCAATCGGCGTGTAATCTCCTCCGAATCCGCATATTTTGTTTGAAGGTACCGAATCAAGAAATTCTACAAGTGCGTTCACAGCTGCAGTCGGCGAAATTATGTGGGCCCAGCACATGTCGATCATGACATTCGGAAAATTCTTCGACAAGGCGGCCAGTGTGTTCTGGTAAGGATATGATATATGGAATATGTCGAATGTGACATTCTTATATTTCATAAAAAGATTTGTCAGATGTTCGGGATTCGAATTGGAAATATAATTGCCATTGCCTTCCTGGAGCCCGGTATGGAGCTGGAAGGTGAGTTTCCTCCTGTCAGCAATCCTTATCTCTTCGGCGTTCTGCGGTGCGAGGAAATGGTCGGGCCTGGAAACGCGCCGGAAAAAACTGCGGTCATAATCGTTTTTTCCGTCCAGGCTGTCAACTATTGAAACTTCTATCCGGCTCTTTTCCTTTAAAATGAGATTGTAGTAGCTTTGTCCGTTCAGGGCATTTTTGCGCCGTTCTTTGAAAATGCGATCAAGTTCAACGATGGTATTTGAATTTATTCCTGGTTGTCCATAGATGTCTCTGGCCGTGTGCTCAAGGGCTCTGGCATAGCCGGTGTTTCTTGCGGCTTCCCAGTAGGGTTCGACTATCTTCCATTTTTCCAGGATTCCAATTGAAGAACCCCAGATATCACGTTCAAAAATTTTACGTTCAAGTCAGGCGGAAATCAGGTCCGACGACATGTAATGGGTCAGCCACTCCATAAGGATGTCATGTTTCTTGGCTGCCCGGGCTTTTTCATCTGCGAGATGCTCATGCGTGTCGATTATCTTCAGGGAATTCACATGTTCAAGCAAATCGCCGTAGGCATTCATATGTATTCCTCATTTAGGTTTCCATAAGATATCACAGAGACGTGGAAATTCATTTTTTTTCTATACATGGGGATTGGTTAAATCAGCCAAAGCAGTATATCGTAAAAAATGTATCAGAGAGTAATACATAACCGGTATAAGGGCAGGAGGTTTGGGATACTTCTGCTCATCCTGACGGCGATTATTTTTATCACATGGGGTCTTGGAAAGGCCACCTACGACTATTTTTTCCGGAAAAACATATACGACTCGTTAATTAAGGAGGCGGCAAGGAAATATTGCGTTGATTCATGCCTTCTGAAAGCGGTAATATGGAAGGAGAGCAGGTTCAACCAGAACGCCAGAGGCAGTAGCGGAGAAGTTGGACTGATGCAGGTCAGGCCTACTACAGCCGTCAAGGAATGGGCTGAGACGAACCATGTCAGCATTGAAGGAGAAGGTGTAGTTTTCTATCCTGCGCTCAATATAGATATCGGGGCATGGTACCTTTCCCGGGCTATGAAAAGATGGGAGAAATACAAATATGCCGAGGAACTCGCGCTTTCTGAATATAATGCAGGTTTTAAGGGGATGAGTTCCTGGATTCCTGCAAATCCTGAAGGAGAGGTCTTAAGCAATATCAGGATAAAATCCACTAAGAACTACGTGTCGGACATAATGAACAGGTATGACTACTACGCCAGCAGGCGGCCAGCCCAAAAGTAGAATAGGAGATATGATGTCCAGTCGGGCAAAACTCGCAAGCATATGCTTTTTGGCATTTGCACTTGTTGCTTCTGCCGCACTTTCAAACTCGATTACATCATGGAAAGAGATCTTCCTGTTCGATGGCAAGAATACTGCAAAGGTGCTTCCCAAGGGATGGGAGATTAAGACCAAGATTGGAACTGCGGCCGCTGAATTCTACCTGTCCAGGGATGAAAAGGATGGTAATTCATTTCTACATATGGAGTCGGACAAGGCATCCGCCAGCATCATCTGCAATCCGGAAAAGATAAACCTCAGGGAAACGCCGGTGATCAGATGGAAATGGAAGGTTAACAAACTTCCAGAAGGCGGTGATGGCAGACCTGAAGGGAAGGATGACCAGGCGATCGGGATATATGTCGGTTCAGGGAACATTCTGTCTAAGAAGAGCGTGTCATACAGGTGGGATACTGAGACTCCGAAAGGATTTGAAGGCAACTGCTCGTATGTGGCTGGAACGCTTAAAATAAAGTGGTTCACCCTGAGGAATAAGGAAGACGCAATGGGTAAATGGTTTGAAGAGGAGAGGAATGTTGCCGAGGACTTCAACAAGGCATGGGGCTATTATCCCGAAGAAATATATGTCAGTATCTCATGCAACAGCCAATATACTGGAACTAAGGCGTCTGCGGATCTCAACTGGATCGAGATTGTTCCTGTCTCAACCGACACAAAGAAATAGGGAAATGCAGATTAAATGGACATGTTAAGAATTTTCATCGCCTCCCTATGCGCCGGAATGATTCTCGGCGCTCCTGTTGGCGTAGCCGGAGCGATGGTGGCGGATGCGGCTCTTGCGCATTCAAGGAAAAGGCTTTATGCGACAATTATCGCAGCCGCCCTAGGTGACGCATCTCTTGCGGCCTTCTCGACAATCTTTTCTGAGACTTTCAGGAAATTCCTTAAAAATTATGAGAAGATTGGTCTTGTTACTGCGGGTCTTACCATCATAATGGTGGGTCTGTTCATAATAGGCGTGACTTACGTCACGCACGTGGGCATGAGTTCCAAGGAAAATGTCAAAAACCCATCATCCAAATGGATAATAAGCCATTTCGCTCCGGTTCTGGCAGCTTTTCTCACTGCCATCCTGCATCCGGGAAACATTGCGGCCTTCATTTTCCTGATGACTATATTTTCCATGCTTTTCCCTGATTTCGTAAACCACTCATTTTCATTCATAACGGGTATTTTCTGTGGGTCCTTCCTGGTTTTTAGCCTTGCCGGATTCCTGTTCTGGAAGATCCGGCAGAAGGCCGATAAATTTGTCCACTATTTGAGATACACGCTTGCTGTAATTATCATTGCAGCGGGATTATATTTGGTTGTGAGACATTTTTGATCGCAAACTAAACGGAATGAAGGCAAGTGATTCTCAACAGATATTCAATCAGGCATATTGTCGCACCATCTGTTCTCCTTGAGACCGGACAGTTCCTGGTCAAGCTTGCGGAAAACCAGGAGGAGGTCGACAAGTCCTTGCGCCTCAGATACGAAGTCTTCAATCTCGAACAGGGCAAAGGTCTTGAGAACTGTAGCAGGAAGGGCATTGATTCGGATGAGTTCGATGACTTTTGCCTCCATCTCCTCGTGATTGAAAAGAAGACTGGCGAGGTGATTGGCACATACCGCGTACATCTCGGTTCGATTGCGAATACAGCAAAAGGTTTCTATTCGTCCAGGGAATACGATATCGTCGGACTCCGCGAGATTGCAAACTATTGCATGGAACTTGGAAGATCCTGCGTGGCCCCCAAATACCGTACGGGATCCATTGTTGGGCTGATGTGGGGCGGAATAGGGGAGCTTCTCAACAGGGCAGATCTGCGTTTCATGCTGGGATGTGTAAGCCTGGAGGAGTTGAATCCGGCTGTGGGATGGGCACTTCATAGGTATTTCCTGAAAAAGCATGTCATGTCCGATATCCTGTCAGCAGTGCCAAGAAAGGAATATGAACTCACTCGTGTTCCCGAAAATGAGATCCAAAAACTCCTGTCGGACGAGGTTGCGCTCAAAAAATTCATACCCCCTCTGTTCAAGGGTTACCTTAGGCTAGGTTGCAAGATTTCTGGAGAGCCAGCTCTGGACAATGAATTTGGCACGATAGATTTCCTAATAATTGTCGATAAACAGAAAGTACCTGAGCGATATATCAGGCATTTCAATCCAGAATGATGTCCTACGTCAGACGCACATATAGGCTTTTCCTTATTTTCCTATGGTTCCCTTTTACTGCTTTCATAGGTATTTTTGCGTCTATTGGAGGATGGAGCGGGATAAGAAGGGTGGCGAAAGTCTCACAAATCTGGGGAATAGTCAATTCCAAAATAATCGGTCTGCATATAAAGGTCCATGGCGATCCAGGAAAAGTGCATGGCGGAATAATAATATCAAACCACCAGAGCTACCTGGACGTCTTTGTCCATTCCTCGATATTCCCCATACGTTTCGCACCAAAGGCGGAAATCGCATCCTGGCCGGTCCTGGGCTGGATATTTGCGATAAGCCGGCCAATCTGGGTCCGCAGGGAATCTAAACAGAATTCGTATAAGACCCTGACTGAATACCGTGAAACCCTCGAACACGGAATAAATCTTATCATATATCCGGAAGGCACGACTTCTGACGGGACGGTAATTCTGCCGTTCAAGTCAACTCCGTTTGAGGCGGTTTCATCAGGCAGTTTCAAGATATATCCGATACTGGTAAAATACATTCAAGATCCAGGTGAACCGACTTTGTGCTGGTACGGGGATATGACTCTTGTACCGCACTGCTGGCAGATCCTTGGAAGAAAATCAATTGAAGTGGAAGTCCATGTCCTTGAACCTATCCTGCCTGACGGCAGAAGCCGCAAGGAACTTGCACGTTTTGCCCATGACCACATGGAATTGGAATATAAGAAAATATTGAACCGGTGATAACGGGAAGATATCGGGATATCCATGCATGCGAAACGATTTTTCCCAATTGTAAAAACCCGTCCTTACGGTACATTATAAAATTTTTCAGCCGTATCATACAGTTATGGAATACATTAGGACTGCAGGTACGGTAAAGTGTGCAGTTTAAAAATTACCCTGGAAAAATTTTATCATGGAAAGAACCTGGCTAGGCGCTTTTGTTTCAGCATGGAATCTCCTTCTCGAGATTCCATTTCCGAATATCGGACTCTGGTATGAGGACGAGGAACCAAAGGGGGACTCCCTTCGTACACTTGCGTGTTTCCCGGTTGTCGGCGCATTACTCGGTTACGGTGCCTACTGCATAATCTGGATACTCGACAAGTTCCAGGCTCCTCCCTCGGCGGCGGCGGTTTCGGCGATATTGATCGTCATCGGGCTCGAAATAATCACACTCGGCAAGAATTTCAATGCGCTCGTATCCTTCTTCGAAGCGAGAACACAGGGCCTCAGGGGGCTTGAACTTGTTGCCGCCGTGGAAAAGGATACTTCAGTATGTAAAACTACGCTCGGACTCATGTTCTTCTTCTCAATTTTCCTTCTTAAAATCGCATGCGTCGCCCTTCTGGTCTACTATGACCGCACCACCTGGCTGATAGTCACAATGGCAATTTCGTATGCGGTGATAGCGAAAATGGCGACTGCAAAGGATTTGCGGACTTCGC
>JANYBI010000527.1 GCA_025360875.1 Lentisphaerota bacterium | reverse complement strand
GCCTGCCGGTACGATGTAATGGATGTGCGGATGCAGGTCCAGCCTCCTGCTGTTGGTGTGGAGCACTCCCGTCATGCCGATCTCCCCGCCGAGATGGCGGGGGTCGGACGCAAGCTCGCTGAGCGCTTCGCTCGAAGCCATGAAAAGGGCTTCGAAGAACGACCTCTGGCTGTGATATGCCGCCGGCCTGAGCTCGCAGGGGACCGTGAATGTCACAAGGAAATACCGGACGGGCAGGAGCTTGCCGTTCTGCCGGGCTATCCACCTGGTCGACTCATGGTTCTGGCAGCGTGGACAGCTGCGATGTCCGCAGGAATGCGGATGCCGCCCGGCCGTCCCGCATCCGGGACACTCGACGAGCATCTCCCCGCATTCCGGAGTCCTGCACCGGAGCATCGACTCAAGCGCCCTGGCCTGCCCCGGAAGAAGTACGCGGGAGTACTTCTCCTCGAAGGCGGCACGGTATTCCTCTATTATATCTTTGATCTGCATGGAAGCTCACCTCAGGTTGATGTTCATGCCGTTCATCAGCGCGTTGATGGCCTCGCCCTCCTTCTGGTACGAAGGCTCCGTCAGATGCGTGTAGATCGCAGTGGTCTTGCAGTTCGCATGGCCCAGATGCTCCTGGATCAGCCGCAGATGCACTCCGGCCTCCACCAGGTGGGTCGCGAAGGAATGTCGCAGGGAATGCACGCTTATGCGCTTGCTGATGCCGCTGTCGCACAGCGCGGACTTCAGCGCCGCCTGCACACCGCCGCGGTCCATCGTGCGGTCAGTCCCGCCGACGCGCTCCATACCCCCGTTCATGTTGGGGAACAGCAGATGACGGTTCCTGTGCGTGGCCCAGTAGGTCCGCAGCAGCCGCAATGTCTTCTCTGGAAGCGGCACGTTCCGGTCCTTGCGTCCTTTCCCGTTCCTGACATGCACGCGCATCTTCCTGCTGTCGATGTCCTCCACCCGCAGGCCGACCCCTTCGCCAAGCCGCAGCCCCATGCTGTAGATCGCGAAGAGGCAGGCGCGGTACCGCAGCTTCTCCAGCGCGTTCATCAGACGCACCGTCTCCTCCACGCTCAGCACGTCAGGAAGCGTCTTGAACCGCGGAGGCTTCACGATCTCAATCCAGTTCCACTGCCGCCCGAGGACGTGCTTCCAGAAGAACTGTATGCCGTTCCGGTCAACCTTCACAGTACTCCACGAATGGCTGTCCACCAGATCCGCGAAGTACAGACGCATCTCATCCTTCGTGACATCGTCCGGGCACCGGTTGAAATAATCCGCCAGCCTCCTGACTGAACGCCCGTAGGCGTCGATCGTCTTGAGGCTCTTCCCCTGAAGCTTCAGGTCGCGGCAGTGCCTCTCGTAAAGCACTTCGAACTCTTCCTTCCTCTCTCCGTCCATCGTACAACTCCTTTTCCTTGCTTTCAAAACGGAAGCCCAACCATTGAACTTCCTCGCATGGAGTTATACTTTAAATACAGGACAGCAGCAGGCAAATTAATCTGCCGCGATGAGCGGCTTGGTTCAACAATAGCATGTAGCGAACGGCGAGTACGCCGTCGCAGATGCCTGGGCGTTGGCAATAGAGAACATTAACATGATGGATTATTTGTTACCAAAACGGATATTCTTCGAAGGGATACACCCCCTTAACATACTATTTATTTTCTTTATCCTAACAACCATATTCATATTACAGATCTTAGTTTACAAGCCAAAGCATGGTGATGATTTTGCCTATGGGTTAGTTCGCAGTCAACTCATGATGTGCTTTCTTGCAATAGTCATATTTGAAATAGAAAACTTTTTTGCTTTGGGATTACGACCTGGATACCCTATGATAGGTGGTGAAATGGCGCCTATGTGGTTATTAATGAAAACTTGGATTGATGTGATTTGTATTTATTATATCATCCCTATAGCTGCTTGCATGATAGCCACAATGATTAGATACAATTCGCGTTTCTCATTAACTGCACTAGATGTTGCTGGAATTACATCAGGAATACTCAGCATCATATTTATTCATTTTATTCGGGACTATTTAAGCAATATAAATTTAAATTTACATTAAATACCAACAAACATATGCTGGTGACGGCGTTTCGCCGCCCAGATATTTGAGCGTAAGAAGCACCCTTGGACCAAGAACCACGGAGATAACCCTCCAGCCCAAGGGAGATTCATGTCCTCGATGAGAATGACGGTACTGCTAACCGGTTGGACTGGCTAACCTTGTCCGGCAGCTATTTCATCCTGATGATCGGTTTGGTCTTGATCACATGTCTTTCAGTTATGAGATGCTGTGTTATCAGCTTCTTATAAAGATTGAAAGTCGTTTCGGCAATTTCATCCAAGTCAATCTCCACCGTCCATATTCTCGGCACTGGAATCGTATTATCGCATCCAACGACAATCATATCATCCGGAACTTTTATTCCGCTTGTGGCCAGTTCGACCAGAAGTTTGACGGCAATCAGGTCGTTCTCACAGAATACGATGTCAACGGACTTCCTATGCGACGACAGGAAAAACATAAAGGGCGTTATCTCAGGGAAAGTCTTTCCGCCATCGGGACCAACAGGATTAATTCCTTTTTCCCCAAGCACTGCCCTGACATGAGAGAATTTTGCCTTTTGCACCTTACTAGGCAGAGGGGAGAGAAAGGCGAACTTCCTGCGTCCTATCGAAAGTGCGCGTTCAGCAAGTTTCTCATATGAGCTCTGGAAATCAATTTCGATATTTGGGAACACCATTCCTTCGGGAAATGCGCAGTTGATGCCTATGATGTTGTCTTCAACAGCCACCTGGTTGATGAAATCCGTATCCATCTGGCAGACCATTATCGTAGTCGAAGGGGTGAACATCTTGACAAGCTCAATGTTCTTGTTGATCATGCCCGATATTGAGACATGCACGTTCTCCCTGTTGAAACGCCTTATGATCTTCTGGGTCAATCCGCCAAAATACGGATTGTCCAGATTTGGGACGAAGAGTGAAACAAGGGCAGGATACCTTCTCCTTTTGACTCTCTGGATATAGTTCTGACAGGATTCCGAATCTTTTGTCTTCATGATTCACATCCTTTCCAGTTGTAAAGGCCCATGGAGTATTAATCGCCACCGGGAGCCGTACCAGTAGCCATTCCCGCACCATTGTCCAGCACAATGGCACCATTCAATTTGCCCTGAGGAGCCTTGCTTGGAATAATTACAATCACCTTGCTTGCGCCAGTTTCGGCATTCATGTATGCGGGCATGCCTTTGTTGTCCATGTAACCTCCGGTGCCATCTGACACTGTCGGTTTCACCAGCTTCATGCTTTGATGCTGGATCGCATTATCACTGTCTGTGTATTCGCGCCAGACCTTCGGGGCCTTTGTCCCGAACCAGTGGCCGGTAATCACAAGCAGATCATTGCCTTTGGCATCCTTTCCGCCGGACGAGATGTCGGTTATGACCGGTACTGCCAGTGCAATCGTACGGAGAGACTCCTCCCAGAGCTCGCTGCTTTCGATGCAGAGATCCATTTCCAGGGCCTTCTGGTTAGCCGCATTATTCGCCCAGATGGAGGCACTCGTCCCCTGCGCTTCGGCGGCTTTGAAAGCCTTGGAATCGAAAAGAGGGATTTTCTTGGTCCATTCGCAATCTACGGAAGTTGCACCAGTTGTCTTGTCTATTTTTGTCAGGACAACGGCGCTGGCCTTCAATCCAGTCTTGGAAGCAGTATCATATTTGACATATACCTTCGGTTTGGCCATGAACTTTTTCGGGGCTGGAAGCCCTTTGACATCGGCCGCTTCGATCACGAACTTCAGCCCTACCGCCACTTCTCCTCCGGTGGATGTGAAACCCGGTACGGCCTGATCAGCGCCTGCGATGGCGACATTCCTGCTGGCAGGCTCAAAATCATAACCGCTCAGAGAGGGTGTCACTGTATAGTCCCCATCGGAAAGATTCACAAACGTGTAGTTGCCATTATGGTCGGTGGTCGTTGTCTGGGAGGCGTCTCCGGACAATGTGATTGTGACGTCCTCAATGACATCTCCTGTGATTGTCCCGCTGATCGAATATGTTCCCGGGTTCACGGCTGTGGCTACGAAATTCTGTCCGGACTGGTTGCTGCCGGAGATGGTGACAGAACTGGTGGCGGGTTTGAAGGAGTAAGTTAGCAGAGATGGCGTGATGACGTATTTGCCATTTGCGAGGTTCTGGAAGGCATATGCGCCGTTGGCGTCGGTGGTCGTCGTGTCGGCCGAGTCTCCTGACAGCGTAATCGTAACGCCATTTTTAACTTCACCGGAAACCGAGCCGCTTATGGAATAGACAGAGGCGCTTCCGGTGATACCCAGTTCCCATACAATCGTGTAGTTAGCTCCCAGGGAGAAATCCGGGCTGAAATTGGACCAGCGGTCATTGAATGGGGAGAGATATCCCTGCATGCCGGTCAGGTTGGCCATGGTCTTCCAGAAGGGATCATAAAATGTTTGGCCCGCCCAGGCCTTGTCGAACAGTTTTATTATTGAGTCGGACCGTGTCATGGTATTGAACCAGTACATCGTGGCTCCGGGAGAGGCATCCTTGATCTTATTTGTGTACATGTCGCTTCCCAGCAGGCCGGTCGCCATGCTGGCGCTGATTGAGGCAAGCATGGTCGGAACGATGTCGATTTGCGGACCGTTGATGGCGAAGTCATCGGTTCCTGTTACGACAGGTCCGTCTCCGAAATCGCCAATCATTGCCGCGCCGGAATAGATCACCGCATCAGTCCATGGACCAGTCACAGTTGTTTTGGAATCGAACGCGATGTTCTCGTTATTGGCCAAGACAGTGATCTCCCCGTTTGCAGCTGTCCCCGCATTCGGGTCTGCTTTCCAATTAGGGGCGTTCGGACTAGTCCCGATGCGGATGTCATGGATGCGCAGGCTGTACGCGTTGTCGGTTCCATCGACGCTGAGATAGCCCGAATAGCCTGTGTTTCCCGAGTAATCGATAAACCATCCGCTAATGCCATTGGCGAACTGGGAGGTTTCGTTGTCCTTGAGGAATTTCAAATAGGAATTTAAAGAGGGGGCATAGATATACATGCTGCGCAGGTTTTTCGAGTCGGGGCCCGAGATCCAGAACTTGGACGAACCGATCCAGCGGTTGGCTGATGTTTTTCCAGATATTGTGGGAACTAGCGGCCCCCAGCCCACATCACCCGGAGACGGGTAATTGTCATTGTTCGGTCCGACGGGAGCGTTGGGCATTGCCGCCTTGAGGGCGGCTATGACATCAGATGCCTGTGTGCCGGACGGGAATGCCGCCTGGTCTTTCTGGACGCTGCCGGCATCCTTGACGGTCAATATTGTCGGAAATGAAATGGAATCCTCGTATGTGAGATCCACGTTGTCCCAAACGTTGCCCTTGATTGTCCATTCAGCCAAGGCGTAGGGGACATTCGTGTCAAATATGCCAGGCCCGTTGGTTCCCGAGAAAGGATTGGAGGAGCCCAGTCCGGCGAAGACCTTTGTGCTGTTACCGCCCTTTGCCAGTGTGAACTCCCCGTCCTTCACGTTGCTGAACTGGATGGCTTGCGCATCTTGCACGGTCTGGCTTACCCCTTTGAGGTTCTTGTAGGTGACAGTACCGGAGGTGTTCAGAAAATACAGCCAGACCTGGTCATCATCGTAGTAGTTTGAAAAGTAATTGGCTGCGTCATGCGTGGTCTTATTGAAATTGTTGATGATCTGCAGCTTGGCCTGGGCACGGAGAGATTCAGCCGACAACAGGAAAAAGAAGGAGATCAGCAGCGCGACAGTGAAATGTGCTCTCCTGGTAAAGACGGAACAGGGAAGTCTGGGATTCATGATTTTCCTCCATCGGGTATTTGATTAATATGAATTTGAATTGCCATACCCTTTATATGTTAACCGAGTACAACTGGAAGTCAAGGATGGAGGCAATCATTCGCGGGAATTACATTTAGGGAACCACGTGCGGACATCCGGATTGACCGGATGTTCCGGCATTCTACCGTTGAAGACGTCAATCACAGCCTGTGCGGCCCTGCGACGGCAATCCAATGCGGCTTCCTCCGATGCGGCGCCCACATGCGGCGTCATTATCACATTATCCAGTTTGAACAGGCCATGATCCGTCGCGAATCCGTCGGCGCCAAAGACGTTGACAATTCCGAAAACATCCAATGCCGCGTAACGGATAATCCCCTCCTTCAATGCAACCGCAAGATCGTTCTCGTCTGTCAGTTCGCCGCGGCCGGTGTTGACGATGACAGCCGTATTTTTCATCTTCTTGAACTGTGGCATGGCGAGCATGCCCCGGGTCTGCGGCAGCAACGGGCATAATGGACAGAGATAATCCGATTCCGCGAGAATGGTGTCGAAATCCGCGATGGTCACGCCTTCCTGATGTGCAAGTTGCGGAGTCATGCAGGGATCGCAGGCCAGAACCCGCAGTCCGAACGCCTTGCATCGTTTCGCCACGGCGCGGCCGATGAGACCGAAACCGATTATGCCCACCGTCTGTGAGCTGAGCCTGTGCATATGGGGAAGACTGAATGGTTTCCGCCCTTTGCGAATTTCGCAATCCAGATATTTGATCTGGCGGGCAGCGGCAAGCAGCAATGCCATAGTGTGGTCTGCAACCTCTTCGGTGAAAACGTTCGGGAGATTGTTCACGATGATTCCCTTGCGTGTAGCTTCATCAATATCAATCTTGTCCACGCCGGTTCCGATCCTCGAAATTATCCTGCAGCGGGTCAGTTCCCGGATCACCGGAGCGCGCAAATATGCGGAAACGATCAGGATCGCGTCGGCATCGCGGCATACGTCCAGTACTTCGTCATCGGTGCCACCCTCGACCTCCACGAGCTCCGGCTTGAGCGCCGCCAGGATCTGGCGTTCCTCGGAGCTCATGGGCATCGTGCGGGCATTGAGCCTGACAATCTTCGGGGCTTGTACGGAACTTGTCATCTATGGCCTCGTTATTTTTTCAAGAATTCAGAAGACAGAATAAGATAAGAACTTGAATTATAAATCCACAGGCAAGATGCCTGTGTTACATTGAACTTCATTCTGACTCCTGAATTCCACTTCCCTTAAATATTTGCATTACTTTGTATTGCCATTGGCGGAGCCTTCTTTGCGGCCAATGCCGACTTGATGCTGCTTATCTGGCGCTGTGTCGCATCCCACATCGAGCAGATGTCGGCAGCGCTCCAGAACATGCGCATGCCACGGTCTTTCCAGAAGCGGAGGCGTGCCGGATCGCCACAGGCGATGCCGGGAAGGACGCCATGCTTTTCACACGCAGCTATCATACGCATCACAGCGTCAATGTATTTGGGATTGTCAAGTTCTCCCACGATGCCCATTCCCATCGAAAGATCGTCGTTGCCGACGACAGCCACGTCTATGCCCGGCACAGAGAGAATGCCATCCAGGTCGGCAAGAGCGCCGGCGGTTTCGATCTGGATTCCGATGACCAGATTCTCGTTGAAGAACTCCACCATGTCCCTGACCTTTCCCCAACCCATATATTTGCCGGCGGGACAGGTGCTGGCTCCAAGGCCACGGATACCAAGAGGAGGATATTTGACATTCCGGACATAGTTTTCAGCCTCCTGACGACTATGAATCCTCGGCATGAAAACGCCGTCAGCTCCCTGGTCCAGGAAACGGCAGACCTCGTGATAGGATGAATCCGCCGCACGCACCATGCACGGAATTCCGAGGGCGCGGGCCAGACGGATATGTTCAAGGATAGTTTCGCTGTTGAGCGCAGTATGTTCGCGGTCAATCATTATGGCGTCGTAGCCGGTCTCGTGATACATCTCCACGACAGCTCCAGAGCGGGAGTCAATTATGCATCCGAAAATCAGGATATCCTTTTTCTGGTTCGTTTTCATTTTGAGTGGGTTCCTATTTTATGTTAGTGGTTCATAGTGAGTATTGACTTTAGTAAAATCCAGATTTCCAGTAACCAAGTAAATCACGACCATAAAGTTTCGAAA
>JANYBI010000596.1 GCA_025360875.1 Lentisphaerota bacterium | reverse complement strand
GTTCCACGGAGCTGAAGCCCGTCGATCGCGAAAGGTACCGCACGCCCCTTGTCCATGCTGATAAGGACTCCGTTGAGCCTTCTGGGGAAGGCTCCCCTGAACGGCGCATATTCGTGCAGCCTGTGCGATATGATCGCCTGTCCCGCGGTGGACGTCATCAGCTTGCTCCTGAGACCGATGATACCTCTTGTAGGAAGATAGAACTCGAGAAGAACCCTGGTGCCATGCTGTTCCATGAGGAACATTTCGCCCTTTCTCGATCCGGCAAGCTCAATGACTTTCCCGGAGAGTTCGGTCGGGACATCGACTGTCAGTATCTCGATCGGCTCGCATTTCTGCCCGTCTATTGTCTTGTATATCACATGCGGCTGGGATGCTGAGAGCTCATAGCCTTCACGCCTCATGTTTTCGATAAGTATGGAAAGGTGCATGACACCTCTACCGCTGACCTTGAATGAATCTTTTCCGGTATCCTCGATCCTGAGCGCGACATCCTTTTCAGCTTCCTTGTGGAGTCTTTCGCGCAGATGGCGGCTGCTGACATATTTCCCGTCCTGTCCGTAGAAAGGCGAATCATTTACCCTGAAGGTCATTGAAAGCGTCGGCTCATCCATGCTTATGGGAGGCAGGGATTCAGGTTCCGCGGCATCCGCAATGGTGTCGCTTATGTCGATCTTCTCTATTCCTGCAATTGCACAGAGATCGCCGCACTGGACTACCTTCGCCTCTTTTCTCTCGATACCTTCGAACGTCAGGATCTGCTTCAGCTGCGCCTGCTGGATCTTGCCGTCCCTCTTGATGACGACGACAGGCTTTGACATGTCGAGATTTCCGCGATACACCCTGCCGATCCCGATTCGGCCGACATAGTCGGAATAATCGAGAGTGGAAACCTGCATCTGGACAGGGCCTTCCTTGATTTCAGGTCCGGGAATCTTGTCAATTATCGTGTCCATGAGCGGAAGGATCGAATTTCTTTCGCCTCCATCCTGCTCATAGGAAGCCCAGCCCTCGCGACCGCTCGCATAGAGCACAGGGAAACCAAGCTGGTGGTCGGAGGCGTTGAGCTCGAGAAAAAGCCCGCATATCTTCTCAAGAATCTCCTTCGGCCGGCTGTCCGGACGGTCGATCTTGTTTATGATCACTATCGGGTGAAGTCCCAGTTTGAGCGCCTTGTCAAGCACGAATCTGGTCTGGGGGAGCGGACCTTCGGCCGCGTCCACGAGGAGCAGGACGCCGTCGGCCATGTTGAGCACGCGCTCCACCTGTCCGCCGAAATCGCTGTGTCCGGGGGTGTCGATGATATTTATCTTGGTGTCCCTGTACCGGACGCTGATATTCTTGGCGAGAATCGTGATCCCGCGTTCGCGTTCGAGGTCGTTGCTGTCGAGGAAGCAGTCGTGCATGGACTGGTTGTCGCGGAAAATCTTAGCCTGCTTGATTATCTGGTCAACAAGTGTGGTCTTTCCGTGGTCTACGTGTGCGATGATCGCAATGTTTCTGATTTCCGCCATAAAGATCTTCGTTTTTCGATTTTTTAGATTGCCGGTTTTGAGATATTACTTCTGATCAAAGGTTCAACTTGTCCGCCGCAGTTCTCCATGGGAGGCCGAAGGAGGATTCATATTCATCATTTGTCCAAAAGGTCGGGCGCATATTATATCATGCAATTGGGATTTTGAAAGCGAAGAAAAAAAGAAAACTGACTATCTATATTTTCCGGTAATCCTCGGCCTAGGCTGTCCGTCTCTAAAATACCCACCGTAGAACACACTGATCACACGAAAACAAATCACTGTTAAGGTTATGCTACGCAAAAACTTGACATCGGGAATCCGGACGCTATATTTGTGCCTATAAGACCAACTTGACCAACAGCAGGAAGGAGAAGAAAAATGATCACGGTAAATACATACGAGGCCAAGACACGGCTTTCAGAACTGCTGCACATCGTAAATGAAAAAAAGGAAGTGGTACGTATCTGCCGCAACGGGAAAACCGTTGCTGAACTCGTATTCCCGGGAAGATCAAAAACCAGGAACAACCCGCTCAAAAGACACCCGCAGATCATGGGGGTCAAGATCAAATGCGATCTGACCAGTCCTTCTATTGATGAAAATGAATTGCCGGACTACATGAGGTAGCTGATGCTTCTGCTGGACACATGTAGCTTAATATGGCTTGTCGAGGATTTGACAGCCCTCGGCAAGTCCGCCAGAAATGCCATTGCTGAAAATCCCGAAGATCTCCACATATCAGCCATCTCCGCACTGGAAATCTCCCTGCTTGCCGCAAAAAAAAGAATAATATTGCCTTCAGAGCCTTACAAGTGGTATTCCGATGCCATAAGGCTCCACGGAATCAGGGAACTGCCAGTTACAGGAGAAATAGCCTCCTTATCCGGGAAACT
>JANYBI010000510.1 GCA_025360875.1 Lentisphaerota bacterium | reverse complement strand
AATTTCCAATGCCATTTTTCCATTAACCCTGACTCAGTGGCCGGGAAAATAATTTCCCTGGCCGGATAAACGAGGTGTAAGCCATGAAAAGAATGCTCATATCGCTTTTGGCGATCCTGATTGTCCTGATGTCGCTGCCCCTGTACGCACAGGTTTCCGTAGGCGTGGCGGTGAACCGTGGAAACTATCTGCTTTACGAATCCATATATGCCAAGGTCATACTCAGGAACTACAGCGGTCAGGCTCTGGCGTTCAGCGACGATGTGGCAGCTACAGGCACGCTGAAGTTCTTCATTGAAATGCCCGACCAGACACGTGCAGAGCTGAGGAAGAGCGCATTCAATCCGTTGCTCGGTACTATAATAAAGCCCGGCGCCACTCAGGAAGTCCTAGTTCCGGTGACAAGCCTGTACGTGCTGACCAAGCCTGGAAACTACAGGATAAGGGCTGTTATAAGCCACAAGCAGCTGACGTCGGAATACCAGTCCGACACCGCCAACTTCTCGATTTCCAACGGATTGACGGTCTGGGAACGGACTGTCGGCGTTCCGGATCTCTTCAAGAAGAAGGAAGAGGCCGCTCCTCCTCCGAGGTTAATGAAGGTGGTGACCTTCAACGACGGCAAGGACAAGGTCTATTGCCTCATCATTGAAGATGGCAAGTTCGTATACGGAGTCGCCAGAATCGGGTCCGACATAGGGAATTTCCCCCCCATGTGCGAAGTTGACGGACTCAGCCGCGTGCATATCATGATCCAGGCGAGCCCGAATGTCTTTTCATATTTCATATATGACATCAACTGCGACCTGAGTGAGAAAGAGGTTTATGTGAAGACTAATACGGTCCCCACGATCGTCATGGACAGCAAGGAGGGGATGGTTGTTGTCGTCGGCGGCAGGAAGGGGCTCAAGGATGTCGATTACACGGAGGAGAACGGGAAACCTGTGCTCACCAAGGACGCTGAGTAATTAACTTAAAGGGAACTATAAATACCATGGAGAATAAAGTTGACAATGCGGTTCAGGCGGCGCCTGAGATTTCCGCAGAGGATATTTTCACGCAGCGCCTGAAGAAGCTTGATGAGTGGCGGAGCGAGGGGACGGATCCGTTTGGCAAGTCGTTCGAATGCAGCGGTCGCATCTCGGAGATTAGAGCGAAGTTCGTGCCGGAGACCGAAGTGCATGTGGCCGCCGCGGGACGTATCACGGCCTACAGGATAATGGGCAAGTCCATTTTTGCGGATATCAAGGACAGCACCGGAAAAATCCAGCTGTATGTCCACAAGGACAATCTAGGGGAACCTTCGTTCCTCCTTTTCAAGAAGATAGATATCGGAGACATCGTCGGCGTGGAAGGAAAGCTGTTCACCACCCGCACAGGCGAGATAACTATCAAGATCTCAAAGTTTGAACTGCTCAGCAAATCTCTCCGGACCCTTCCGGAGAAATGGCATGGGCTTACGGATGTAGAGCAGATCTACAGACAGCGCTATCTTGACCTCATAGTGAATGAAAAGAGCAGGGACGTGTTCAAAAAACGTTTCGCCATAATCAGCGAAATCCGCAGGATACTGGCTGAAAAGCAGTTTACCGAAGTCGAGACACCGATGCTCCAGTATCTCGCCGGCGGTGCGGCCGCAAAACCTTTTGGAACGTTCTACGAGGCGCTTCACGCACCCATGTTCATGAGGATTGCGCCGGAACTTTATCTCAAGCGCCTGCTGGTCGGTGGATTCGAGAAGATATACGAGCTCAACAGGAATTTCAGGAACGAAGGGATGTCGCGCAGGCATAACCCCGAATTCACCATGATCGAAATATATCAGGCGTTCGGCGACTGCAGGACAATGATGGACCTTGTGGAGACGCTGGTGACGACTGTCGCCCAGAACGTCCTGGGAACATTGAAGATCGACCACGGGAACGGCAGGATAATCGATCTCACACCGCCATGGCGCAGGGCCACATATGACGATCTCGTGAAGGAAAAGGCCGGTGCCGACTGGTTCGACATCACTCCGGCCCAGCGTGTTGAACGCGCCCAGGGCATGGGCCTCCACATCGATCCGAAGTTCGTGGATTTCGAAGTGACACATGAAGTTTATGAAAAACTGATCGAACAGACTCTCATCCAGCCTACGTTTGTCACGCGCCTTCCAGCGGTGCTGGTGCCTCTAGCAAAGGCCTGCGCCGACAACGGGAACTACGTCGACGTCTTCGAACTGGAAATAAACGGACAGGAAATTGCGCCGGGATATTCCGAGCTCAACGATCCGGTCGAGCAGAGAAGGCGTTTCGAGGAACAGGCGAAACGCGCCGGCCCTAAGGAAGGCGCAATCGACGAGGATTTCCTCACGGCTCTCGAATATGGAATGCCTCCTGCCGGCGGAATGGGCATTGGCATCGACCGCCTCGTGATGCTGCTGACCGCTTCCGAATCCATCAGGGACGTAATCCTGTTCCCGCACCTCAAGCCGGTTCATAAGCAGTAGGGCAGGCTTTCCAGCCTGTTTATTTTCTTTGATGTAGCGTTCAGTTCCATGATAACAGTACCTATTGCTTGCTTCAAAGTTGAATGGGCACATTATAATCCAAGAATATTAATATTGGCGTGTAGTGTTAGTTTAAGAAATACGACCATAGAAAAGTTACATCATCGGGGTATATTGCCTAAGTCCTGGTCTCATACGGATACGGGGGAGTTTTAATGCGAAATATCTGTGTCTTAATCTGCCTGACGCATATCATGATGAGTGAAATCACTCTCCAAGCCCAGACCCCTGAGACAAACTTCCAGAAATACCGGAGTTCCCTTTATGAAATAGTTGTCATCGAAAAGAGCTCAGGGGAAAAGAACTCTCAAGGCTCTGGGTTCCAGGTAAGCCAAGACGGATTATTGGCAACGAACTACCATGTAATTTCAGAATTTCTCCTTGAACCGGAAAAATACAAGCTCGAATCCATTGACCAGAATGGAACTCACGACAACTTGAAGGTTATCAGATTCGACATCATAAACGATCTGGCGCTTGTAAGAGGCAAGGTGCATGAGGATGAAAACTACTTCCGCATTAGCAAGGAGCCGCCAACCCACGGTTCTAAAACGTATGCCATAGGCAACCCTCATGGTGTCGGCATGACTATTGTGGAGGGCAATTATAACGGATTCCTGGAGAAATCGCTTAAAGAACGTTTTAATTTCTCCGGTTCACTCAACCCAGGGATGAGCGGTGGACCAGCTATTGCACCCGCTGGGGAGGTGATAGGCGTGAATGTGTCGACCATGGGGGAGCAGGTAAGCTTCCTGGTGCCGGCCAAGTTCCTTGACAATCTCATGCGAAAGGCAGCACCTGGACTTCAGGCTGAACAAGTCTTCTCGATCATAGAAGACCAGCTTTTCCAGGACCAGGATGATTACATGAAGAAGCTTTTGTGTTCCGAATGGAAGCTGAAAGATTTTGGACCGGCCAAAGTGCCAGACAAGTTGTCGCCTGCCTTTGAATCGTGGGGGGATAATAATGAGAACAAGCTTCATCTTCTCTATAAGAAACACAGACTTACTGCTTCTGTCGAAGATCAGACATACGTGGCTCACGATTTAACAACTGGGAAGATATCCTGTCAATATTACTGGCTTGAATCAAAGGGGTTGAACGAAACCAGATTCTATAATTTGGTTTCTAGATATCTTGATAAATATATCCCGACAGATTCCGGTGATGAAAAACAGGTCACTGAATATTCTACAAGGACGGATTTCGTGCAGTTGGACAACATGGCTTGGAAAATAAATTACTGCGTCCGCAATTACCGGAAGTACCCATCCCTATATGACGTCATAATAAATATGGCCTCGTTGGATGACCGGAATCATGCACTTGTTGCCATGCTGACCATAACCGGTGTGAGCAAGGACAATGCATTGCTTTTCAGCAGAAAATTCCTGGAGAATATCAAATGGGTAAAATAGTCCTCGAGACATACCACGCTGATCGGCCATATGCGGAATTTATAACATTGGATAAAGAATCCGTGCTGATAGGGCGTAGTTTCAATAGCGATGTCTTCTGTCCAGATCAGCATGTAAGTGGAGCACATGCCAAACTGCAGTTTGACGGCAAGGAATGGCTGCTGTCGGATGCAGGCAGTGAAAACGGCGTTTTCATAGGTGAAAAGAAGATTGCCGATGCCCATGTGATAGCTTCTGGTGAGCAATTCACTATAGGAAAAACAAAGATAACATTATATAAGCCCGATCATCCAGTTTCTGGTGCTCTGCCTTTGAGAACCTCATTATTTGCCTGGAATATTCTCCTTGTCTGCTTAGCCTGGACATTAACAGTTTCTTCTCCATTTACAGAAACCCTTAAAAAATACCTGTGTACTTCCAATGACGATTCATTCCTGAAGTTGTTGTCTGGCGAATTGGTAATTATAATCTTCCCGCTTTTATGGTCGCTCATCTGGGCGGGAACAGGCAAGTTGATTATAAAAAAAGCCAACTTTCACATTCACCTGTTATCCATAAATATTTATTTTTTACTGCTTAATTTTGTTTACGCCCCCTTGGATTTGCTTGTTAAGTTTAACATGAGCAATGAAGTAATATGCAAGTATGGCTCTTGGTTCTTTCTGGCAATCATGATATTGGCAATGGCCTATTTCAGTCTCCGATTCAGTACGCATATGAGTAAGCGTAACTCTTCATTGATTTCGTTCTCTGTTCTTCTCGTGCTCATCATTATTACTTTTGCTGCTGACATCAATACTGATTTTAAAAATACTCCGAATTTAAATTCCTGTGTTCTAAGTTCGAAATTACGCATGGCAAATGTGAAATCGCTGGATTCTTTCATGGAAGCCAATGAAAGATTGTTCAAGAGGACGAAGTGAGACCGAAAGCAAAGTCGCCAGGGGGCGGTTACACATGGATTTGATATTGGAACTAGGGCTGCCTTTTATTCAAAGCATTTCTTTTCCTGTTCAGGCGCTCCTTCCAGTAGCCGGGACGACGCTTAAGATGCATGACAGAAGTGATAATGATATCGGCCTCATCCATTTGATATAAAATGCCATATGGGAATCTTGAGGCCATGCATCTTCTGATACCAGGTTCAAGTTCAGCCCATGCCAGAGGGTTTTTCGATATCATTTCCTTGGCCGAGTATATTTCGAGGAGAAAATCTTGTCCGAGTCCCGGAGTTTGCGTTTCATAGAATTTTGCGGCTTCAACCATTTCCACAAGTGCTTCAGCGAGGAAAAAGGAGTTTTTCATTTTATCGACGCGAATGCCTTCTTGAATGCTTCATCGACGGGAATTGCTGACGTCTTGCCTTTCTTATAGTTGCCATAACGCTTCCTGGACTCTGAAATCCAAAGCTTTTCAATACTCTTGGGATCATGGTCAGAATTCTTTTCCAGGCTGTATATCAGTTTCTCGGCAAGATACGCCCTTTTCTTCTGGTCAAGTTTCAAAACCTGTTGCTCGATATCTTGGAAAACCGCGTTGGCAGACATAAGTAAACTCCGCATTGTGATTATGCTGTGAAATTAATATGCATTGATCTGTTTTCAAGCTGAGATAAGAAAATATGACTGCCCGTTTGATATATTTCCAGGTCCTATAAATCATGTTGCTAGGATAGGATTGTGTTCAACTATGGGAGGAAATTGACAAATCCTGGCTGTCATGTACGTTAACCGGCACCGATGTAACCAAGAAGGAATTTATGACAACGCTAACTGCTACCATTGTATCTGGCGTCCATTCCTGGAATGCGCAAGTCAATTGTCCAGGGGCTCAAGACGCCCTTTGGAAAATGCAGAAGGGAAATCATTTGACGCATTATGAATGAAATAACCGACAAATACTTCGCACTGGACATCGGCAACGTCTGCATGCATGTCCATACTGAGCGCTGTCTTGCGGCGCTCGGTTATTCGGCAATCACGGAAGTCCCCCTTGAATTCATGTCCGCCTGCGACAAGTTCGAGACCGGCAGGATAGCCACGGAGGACTGGATGGCAGTCTTCAGGAAAATCACCGGAGGACGTTTTACCGATGTTGAACTTGTCAACGCATGGCGGGTCATACTCGGGGAGGAGATCCCTGGGATCTACAGTTTCCTGGAAGAAATAACAAAGTCCGGCTACAGGGTGATATTTTTCTCCGACACTTCCGAAATGCATCTTGATTTCGTATACAGATATCTGCCCAGCGCAATTTTTGTCACCGGCGGAATATTCAGTTTCAAGGCCGGCTGCAAGAAGCCCGTCTCTGGAATGTATGAGCTCTTTGAGAAGACCTACGGCAAACCTTCATTCTATACCGACGACAAGCCCGAAAACATAGAGGCGGGCCTTAAGCGCGGCTGGCCAAGCCACCAGTTCACGTCCGTGGAAAATCTAAGGAAAGCCTTCTTCCGGACATAATTTTGCCAAAGCTCAGCTGTGAAATACTGCTACTCCAATTTACATGAGTAATCTTAATGCTACGTTAATATTTTTAATATATTTTCTGGATTTACGCAAAGATTCCTGATGAAGCCGCGTCTAATGTTAAATACGCAAGAATAGTCCATTCGTGAATGAAGGGGGAGCACTGAATGTTTTTACGGGGATTGATATTCATCCTGATGTTTTCAATTGCGGGCTCTGGTATCTCGGCCGATATCCGAATCGCCATTCTGGGCGACCTGAACAAGAACCGTGCTGAGATCGATGTGCTTACTGAGAAGCTCTCGAAAGAGAGCGGAGTTGCACTGGTAGAACGTTCAGAGATCGAGAAGGTGCTGCGTGAGCAGGAAATCGCGGTCAGCGGCGTGTCGAACACTGCAAGTGCGATAAAGGCCGGAGCCTTGCTTGGAGCGCAGGGAGTGATCGTCATCAAGGCATTCGATTTTGAAGGTAAAAGTATTCTCAGTGCACGTCTTGTCACGGTTGATTCAGGCGCAATTGTCAACGTCTGGGTGAATGACCCGGATATGCGTGCTGATTCACTGTCTTGGGGAACTGCCGCGGCCCAGACGTTCGTATCTTCATTCGGAAAACTCGCAGTGTCGAAGGTTGACGCAATCCCAGTTTCAATTTTGAACATCCGTTCGTCCTGGAACAACGAGGCCGGGCTCCGTTTCGCGAACAAGCTCCGCCTTCTGATGGAATTGCGGCTGATGATGCAGAAAGAGGTGTTCATCCTGGAACGATGGAAACTCGGAGCGTTGAAATGGGAGAAGGAACTGCAGGAGTCGACGGAACAGTTCTGGACTGGCGCCTACATCATCGAAGGCCGGCTGGAAAAAGTTTCTGAGGAAAATGATCTTGTCGAAATCGCCGTCTTCCTTTCTCGCGCTGGACAGGAAAAGCCTGATATCATAAGGCAAAGCGGAAAACTCAGCGATCCACTCGCCATCGTAAATGCGCTATCTGATGAAATTCTCAAAAAAATGGGTCAGCGCACGCCAGTTGGAGGAAAGCTTGAGAACTGGAAAGTGGATGTGGAGTCAAATGCCTATGCAAACGAGTCGTTCTGGGCATATCGGGCCGGACAATATGAAACATCCCGTGCTGCGGCTGATGCTGCAATGGCACTCGGGAATAATAATCCGAACCTTAAATTTGTCAACGTGAAATCCCATCTTGCGGAATTTGCGGAGTGTAGCACCTTCTCGTTCAATGTTAATGATGACTTTACCGTTAAGACCAATACGGTTATTCGTAATGATTTACTCACAAAGGAAAAGATCAGCATCCTGATAAACGGAATACAGGCATGCAAGGAATTTGCCGTGGACGATCCGGGCAATGCTTCCAAGTTATGGGGCGCATACAATGATTGGAGGATACTCTGTGCTGAAGCGATATCATGTGCTGGAAACGTGCTCCGGAGCATTGAACGTGACAACAAGTTCGTCAAGGAAGCTGCGGTGCTGCGCAGGCTCTGTCGGGATTTCGCCCGTTGCATGGCGGCCAAGGGAGGCGATAGCGATCTTGTCTTTCCATTTCTTTCACTTTATATTGATGAGCTGCCCAGTTTTTCCGAAGATCCGGACATGATGCTTGAAGAATATCGCTGGCTTCTTTCCCTGGATTTTCCAGCACTGTCAAACGTGAGGCTGAAAATCAGGGAATCTCTGATAACTGCTCACAGCGTGCGCGAACCTTTACCCGGGTACCTGTCTCAAACAAGGAAGTTTCATGATTGGTTCAGTGAGGCTGAAAAAAACAAGACTGCTAAGGATTATGTGGAACGGATCCGCAAATCCAGGGAAAAGCGAGAGGAATGGTGCGCTATGATGATAAGATCCCCGGATTTTACGGATAAAATCTCCGGGTTCATACTCAGGGAAGAGCCTTCTGACGTTCCTGCGCTGATTGAATTATATGACAAGAACTTTTACAGAATTGCTACCGGCGGAGATTCATACGACTGCATGGCATGCATCCCAAAGCTTATAGGGAGAATACCAGGCAATCCGTTTATGGGGATCTCGCTAGGGGAAAATGTCGATGTTGAAACTTTCTGCGGGGTTTTTCAATCCGAAGATGCCTCGAAAGTGGATCTGGCTTTCGTGATAAAGCACCTTTATTGGAACAGTTCCAAGAAAGTGTCGGCTGCAACTTGTCGGAGATTATCACAGGTGTGGCTGGAGTTCAAAATGAGGCTGATGCGTGCCAATCCGGAATCTTATCTCATGGATTCTGATACCGTTTCAGGGATTGACAGGGAGCTCGAGAGAATCCGCAGGGAAACTTCTGGAGATGCGAGCGCCTCGCCGCAGGACAAAAGAAACACGGAACTGGTGCTGAAGGAAAAAATTGAACTTCCTTCAAGGCCTGAATCTTTCGACATTTCCCCTTCTGAATTGACATCCGTCTATTTCAGTCTCGAAAGAATGGCGTATGAGGATGGAAATCTGATCGTTTGGGGAACTCTGGAGATGCAATCCAGGAAGCTGAAGATATTATACTCAATCGATCCTAAGACCAGGGAACTTTCCGAATATCGTCCCCCTTTTAAAATATCCGGCAGGGATGTCGGATGCGACGGATTGTTTTTCTCATCTAGGGAGAATCTTTATTACGTTGATGAAAATGGAGTGATTCTGAGAAACGCGTGGGGTAAGGAATGGAGCTTTGTTGCCGATGCCAAACTGAAAAATCCCTCCGCCGGCTGCCATGTGGGTGGGAGCCTGTTCGTAGCTTTCGGCAAGAGCTCCGGCAGTACTATGAGAAGCACTGACGCAGGTTGGCGCTCTGACATTATTGAAATTCCTGACGGCAGCTCGGATATAAGGATATTTGCGTCAAACACACGGCGTCCCAAAATAGTCGAATTTGATGATTGCCGTCCGTATGAGACAATGACCATGTTCGGTTCTCCTAATGGAACTACACTCTTCTTCGGCACCTACATGCGGCCCTGTTATAAATTGTTCTACTGCGATCTTAAGAATCCATTGGAATGGAAGACATCGCTGCACCACCATATAGGCAGTGAATCAAAGATGTATGGCAATCCCTATGACGGAGGAGTCTTCTTCTCATGCTCCTGTGGCCATTACGGGTGCGACTTGAATTTTGCAAAGGGGTATGAATCCAAAGAGGTGTTCCTTATTACAAGGGATACTTTAGTCTCCGGTGGCAAAACTAACGCCAATACCAAATGGAGTGTCGATGATTCGGGTGCTCCAAACATTCATAGCACTAGCACTGAGAGGAGAAACGCCTTTAACGGCAAAAATCTCGTATACTACAGCAGCAGAAGCGATGATAGCTACATGCTATGCTTCAGGGACGACGCGCCAGGAGCTTTCAGGATAGCCCTGCGAATAGATGAGACGAGTAACAGCAGGGATAAGGTGGCAGGTCTTGTTTCGATCGCGTCGTCAGAGGGTTTTATTTTCATATATGATTCTTCGAACTCAAGGGGAAGCAGAAATCCTTATGTCTGG
>JANYBI010000506.1 GCA_025360875.1 Lentisphaerota bacterium | reverse complement strand
CCCGGTTGAAGACCGCCTCGAGTCCGTCTTCAAGCTTTTTCGCGGCCGCCAATGTGAATTTGCCGTCAGCCCAAAGCTCCACTGCCTTCCTGTACGCTTCAGTCACATTGAAAACATAGTCAGGCGCCCTCCCGCGCCCCTCAATCTTCAGGATCGAAACCCCCGTGTCGAGGAGCCTGTCGAGTATCCTTATCGTGCACAGATCCTTCGGCGACATCACATACCGGTTCGCCACATCCAGCTCAAAGCCGGTCTCATCATCCTTGACAAGATATTTCCTCCTGCACGGCTGGAAGCAGTCGCCACGGTTGGCCGAGGTGTTGTATGCCGCAAGGCTCATATAGCATTTGCCGGAAATTGAGACACAGAGCGCCCCGTGCGCGAAAAGTTCAATCCTGAGGAGTTCTCCTGAAGGGCCTTTGAGCTTTTCTTCCCTTATCGCGCTGCAGATTGTTCCGATCTGTTCCAGATCCAGTTCCCTCGCCAGGACTATCACGTCTGCGAACTTCGCAAAAAATCTCACCGCATCGGTGTTGGATACGTTGGCCTGGACTGAGACATGGACCGGCAACCCTATGGAACTGGCATACCTGATTGCGGAAATATCGCTTGTGATTACCGCGGAAATTCCTGCGGATTTCGCAGAGTCGCAGAGCGCCATCATTTCGGGAATGTCCGAGTCATATATTATTGTGTTCAGCGCCAGATATGGTTTGACTCCGCATTTTCCGCATATCCTTGAGATCTTCTCCATGTCCCTGATCGAGAAGGCATCGGATGCCCTGGATCGCATGTTGAGCTTGCCAACACCGAAATAGATGGAATCGGCCCCAGCCCTGAGCGCCGCGGAAAGCGATTCCCATGAACCGACCGGCGCAGTTATTTCTACTTTTCTTCTTTTCTTTTCCATATTGTTTTTTGAGGACATGTATTTTTCTTTCCGGCCGTATCGCGGCCGGAAAGAAAAATACTTGCTGAATAAGCGTTTGAAAAGCTTTTAAATGAACGTAAATTGATAGTTTTGTTAAATATGGAGGAAAATGCCAGAGGACAGGAAACAGCAGACACAGCCGGGGGACAGGAAACTGTCGGTCGCAGATCTTGCGCCTTATGTGAAAGCGCTGTGCCTGACATATTCCCAGCTGGCATATTACCCTGAAACCCATCCTGTGACGCAAAAGCAGATGAAGGACGCCTGGAGCGAGCTCCAGAAGGTTTTCAGCAGGGACGGAGATCTCACCCTTTCCATTGCCGACGGCAAAATCCTCCTTGCAGGTTCTCCGGTGGAGGAGAAGAACACGGCCGTTACCAAGTTTGCAAAGCATTTCGAATCAATCCATGTCAGCAGCATAAAGTTCAAGAAGACCCTGGAATATGACGAGTTTGCATCATTCTTCTCGTATTTCTGCAAGGATCCCCAGTCGATTCTGGATGCCGGCGGAATTGACGCCATGGCAAAGTCCAGGAATATCTCCAACATCTCATTCAATACCACCGTCTATAAGGTCATCACCGAGGACGAGAAGGTGATCAGCAAGGCCGAAAAGGTCGGCGGCGAGGCGAAACCGAGGAAACCCAGGGCAAAGACGCTCCAGCCCATTTCCGAGCGGATCCAGCAGAAGCTAGATTCGGAATTCAAGGAGATCCACGACAGGGATCGGACCAGGCTTGTCGAATATCTCAACAACGTCTACGTCAGGGAAATCAAGAAGATCGAGGAGAAGAACGAGGACCTTGCCGAGGAGATTTCGGAAATCAGGGAAGTCATCCAGAATATCGAGGAGGTCTTCGATGAGACAAACCTCGGATTCATTCTCATGGACAGGAAACAGAAGGTCTGCTTTATCGAGCATGGCCACAAGATACCCTTTGATCTCCTCCTGAACGAGTCACTCCCTGAAACGTTGATTGAGCAGCTTTCCGGATACAAGGAATCGGAACCGTTCAAGGTTGGCGATGTCAATATCATGCAGGTGACCCGCGATCCTCGCAAACGCATCAAGGCCATTCTGTTCCAGTACGAATAAATCCTGCCAGTTTAGGCTTTATGCCGTTTAGCAATCTTTGGTATTGTAACCCGGCAAAAGAATCTAGAATTCAGTAGTCCGTTATTGGTTATTCAAACTTTCGAACTTCCGCATTTCCGAACTTTCGAACTTCCGCATTTGTTTGACCCTATCGCCTCCGCCCATATCCTGTAGCCTTCGGTGGTCGGATGAACACCATCGTCCATAAGCTCCTTAGGAATGAACTTGTCAGGAGAGAGGAATTTGTCGCCTATGTCGAGGAACTGGAAACCCTTTCTTCCTGAAGCCCATTTTTCAAGATTTGAATTTATCTCCCGGATGTTTTTCCGAAGGGGGTCGGACGGAGAGGAACGCGGAAAAATTCCCATCAGGAGAATATGGGTTTGAGGTGAGAGTGAAAGTATCCTGCCGCAGACGGCTTGGATCCCCCCGACTATTTCTGCTGGTGAATTTGTACGGGCATTTTCGGTTCCTGTAAGGTTGTTTGTCCCTATCAGCACAACCGCCATTTTCGGAGTTTGGTTCGCGAACTCACCGTTGTCGAGACGCCAGAGCACGTTCTGGGTTCGGTCCCACCCGAAACCAAGGTTCATCGCCTTTCCGGCAGCGAACAATTCCTTCCAGATTTTCTCGCCTCGTCCCGGTGAAGCCAGATCGCCCTCGAAAAGATGGGTTATGGAATCACCGATGAAAACAATCTCATGGTTGCAGGATTGCGCTTCGCGCACCTTCGAATCATGCCGCTGATACCAGTTATAAAAATCATTTTCAAGCTTGGGTACCGGCTTAAGCGCCGTGTTTTCAGATGGCATAGTGTGTTCCTCTTTTTATCAGGTATAAAGGGTTGAGCTTCAAGTGATAATATCCTATCCATTCTGAACTCACTTGTCAAGTGCTTAAGTAATATGCGCTAGTTAGTGCCTGCTGGAAAAGTAGCCCGTCGGTCTTAATCCTATCTTGAGAGTCCCGTATTCTGAGTTACTTGTCAGTCCGTGAATATACACTGCGGACGAAGATCCGCCATGCTTTTTATTTCGAAT
>JANYBI010000480.1 GCA_025360875.1 Lentisphaerota bacterium | reverse complement strand
CGTGCCGGTAGTCTTGTCATTATTTGGAAACAATACCGTGTCCTTATCCGCCTGATATTCTGAAGCTACAGGGTCAGGAAGCTTCCCATCCCATGTCCCAATACGTATTTTGCTTATCTGGACCGGAGTGTTCTCGGAATTGTCCGTCATGATATAGATCAGTCCGTCTCCTTTTGGGAATTCTCCACTCTGGTCGGAGTAGCGCAGGGCAGGGCGGTCGTTGACATGGACATTTAGAATGCCGGCTTTCCTGTTTGCATAGATCGTGACTTTGACCTTAGACGACGAATTCAGCACCTTCCTCATCCTCTCCTCTCCAATCATTTCTCCAGTGGACTGCCATTCTCCGTTCCGGCATCTGCCTGCATTGAGAGAGTGCCTGGATATGTTAACGGCATATGCGTTGAGCTTGTATATTTCAGAATCAATCGAATTGTTTCCCTTCGCGTTTAGCGACATATCGGAAAATAAAACTATACCGCCCCCGTCATTTCCAATAGTGGTTTCGTATTCTACCTTGACCATGTCCGGCAGTTTTGCGTCCTTCTTTTCAGCATATGCCTCATTTCCGGAGAGGATCAGGACTCCATTGCTTAACTCCACCTTGCTGTTTGTTTCAGAATCAGCGTTGTTTCCAGATTCTTTTGAAACGTTCCATTCATTGATATTTCCGGGACTGCTGTAGATGAGGGGCGATGCACCTAAGTTTATTATTTCCCTGATCATGCGCCTGTCAATTTTCAGTTCTCCGGCATACCAGGTCTTTAGCAGGAGATTGGCTGAGTCAATCGAGCTGATTGAGCCTTTCAGCGTATCGCCGTTGGTCAGGATGACTGCGAAGGCGGATTGTCCATCCCTGAGCTTGTCTGTTCCGGGAACTGAAATCTCCCTTAGGTTTTTCAGTATGAAGACGAATGGCGTTTTAGAATCCGGATGCTGCCAGCATACTTTCCCGTCCGAAGTGGTGATAGAGATAATTTCACCGTGGAGCATATCGCTGTTTTTGAAATTAATTACAGAAGAGCCTCCTTCCTGGGCAGGTGCGCTGTTGTCCCTGGCATGCAGGCAGACCGCCGTGATAATGCAAAGCGAAATTATGATTGCATGCAGCTTGTTAATCATATCAATCATCTTTCATAGATTGGAAGATATCTGAAATTGAGAGCCATTGAAAGCAGTGACGCGGCTGTTGTAAAAGCCGGTCCCTGCTGCCCGTTCCATGAGCCGTTTTCAGATTGCGTTGCCTTAAGTAATTTTATATTCACCTCATTCCACTCGTCCCATGGTTCCATCCCGGCATGGAAGAACGTCTGAGCTGCATAATATAATCCATAATGGTAGTAATGCCCCCCCGAATCATTCGCGTTCCTGGTCTTGAGATAGCCCATCGCACTTTTGAAGGCATTTGAATCTTTCTTCTTCGCCAGCGCATATACAAGTCCGGCAATGGCCGTCCTGGGATAATTTGAAGAGTCTTTCTGGGTGTAGCCGTAGCCTCCGTCACCGCATGCGCAGGACTCATAGAATTTCAAAGCCTTCTGGATCGCCTCGTCGGGAACTGGTATTCCTGCATTCGCCGCGGCGAAAAGAGCAACGCAATTTGCACCGCTGACAGTAGTGTCGGCATCGTTGCTTTCCGGTCCATACCTCCAGGCCCCCCTGTGGTTTCTCTTCTGTGCGTTAAGTATGAGATCAACAGCTTTTTTCAAGGCCGGACCGATCTTCTCGTCGTTGACAGCGCCATAGGCCTCCGCAAGCGCCAGCGTGGCGAAACCATGGCTGTACATGGAGTTCCCTATGTAGCCGTTGTTAGGATTTGCACTCTTCAATATCTTTGTTATGCCCTTTTTAATAGTGGTGCTATACGGGCCGTTGTTCGGATCGTCGCCGTGCGCCAGCATGGATATGACGCACAGGCCTATGACAGCCGGGTCGTTTCCGTACTGCCCCTGGAACTCCCCGTCCTGGTTCTGGGTCTTCTGCAGATAAGCGAGCCCTTTCAGATAGATGTTTTCAAATTCAGGCGATATTGTTTCGGGATTCCCTATGAAAAGCTTTTGCGCATAGGCGCATGGGAGCATGATGATCGACACCAGCAGTCCCATGATTAAAAATCCTAGTGTTCTTTTCATATCGCCACCTACTTGTTGTTTTTCCTGTCCACCGTGTTGACGCGCCTGAAATAAGATTCAATCGCATCCTTATACTCCTCAGGCAAGGACTGTGAGGCTTTGCCGGCAGTCCTGTCGGATTTGCCTTCCGGCAGCTGCGCCTTGTAGTCGGGACCTCCGACCTTGGTGTTTGCCGCATTGCTGCTGATTGAGCCTTTGAATCCACCGGGTTTAGTACCGCCTTGCCCACCCTGCATCATCATCATCATCAGGCTCATCATTCCGCTTCCTCCTCCTCCGGACATGTTCTCGGCCGCCTCCTGGAATGCCCCTGTAAGCATTTCAATGACCTCAGTTTCCGCCGCGATAGTCTCCCGATCAGTCTGCGGCTTGAAGAGCAGGGCGCCGGCGTCGGTCATCGATTTGTCCGCCATACCCATCATGGATTGCAGCTTCTGAAAGCCTTTCGCCATATCCTTGAGCCTTCCAAGTTCCTTGCGCATCCCCATCTGTTTTTCTGAAAGTCCGGTCGCCTTTTCACCATAGTCCTGCATTTCAGGCTTGTTCTCCTCGAGATTCCTGGTCTGTTCGCGGACTTCCTGTTCCTGCTGGATCAGCCTTAGAAGACCTACAACAACTTCAGGATCGACAGGCTTCATTTCATCGCCTTCGCCGTCACCGGAAGCAGGAGATTTTTCATCGCCTTTGCTCCCAAGCGCCTTTGCCCACTTTTCAAGCTTGGCTGCAATATCCCTTGTGTTCGCAATACCTTTCGAAGTCTGGTTCTTCGCTATGGAATCGACGGTCTCCTCAATGGTCTTATGTATCTTTTCCTTATCCATCTCTTCTGCGACATCCTGATATTTCTTTATCCTGGTGCGTGAAAAGAATCCGAGCAGATCGTCCTGGATATTCTTGACAGACTTCCTTACTTCCTCCTGTTTTCCCTTCTGCTCGTCTATCTCACCCTTTGTCTTTTCCGGAAGGGATTTCTGGTCCATGCCAACTGAAGTCTTCATTATCTCACCGAGGTTCGAAGATATTTTTTTCTCCTTCTCAGCCTCCTTGTTGAGCCTGTTGACAAAATTCTCCATCGTGAGATTGTTCAAGGAATCATCCATCTTTTTCATAAGGGACTTCAGTTTCTCAAGAAGTTCCTTCTGTTCCTTCACGGCCTTCTCAAGCTGTTCAGCCCGCTTCTTCTCGTTTTGGGCGCCAGCAAGGGATTTTTCCACGTCTTTCATGTCCTTCTCCGAGATTTCCTTGCTGGTATCGAGCATCTTCGCCCATTCCTCCAATGGCTTAGCAGGGAACTCCTTGTTGTGAAGCGCCTCCTCAAGTAGCTTCATTCCCTTTTCAGAAAGATTCTCAAGCTCCTCAGAATTGGATTTTTCCGCATCCTTCTGCTCTGATATCTTTTCCGCAGTCTCATCCTTCTTCATTTCATCTTCGTTAAGCTTGCTGAGGTTTTTATTTTTCTCAAGATTCTCCTCTTCCCGCCATATGAGATCTTCAAGTTTACCCATGATGGAATCGAGTTCTTCCTCAAGCAACTTTGCGTGTTCCTGGAGGCTTAGGACATATATCTTATAGGGCCGTGAAAGCACATTCTTCCTGCCGGGGTAATAATCTACGGCCGTCGCGCATATGGTCACAAGGGATTGTTCCGGTATCTTGAGCGAAGTGGGGCAGAACACGAATTCCGAGTCCACTTTTGTCTTTTCAGGTCCACCTTTTGCAAGAGCCGGGCTGGAGGACACATGTATCTTGGCTGCATTTTTCGGATC
>JANYBI010000469.1 GCA_025360875.1 Lentisphaerota bacterium | reverse complement strand
CAAAGGGAAAGATCAAGGTTGAGAAAGAGGGGAAGAAGATCACTATTGACAATGGAGTGATGAAACTTGTTAAGGACAAGGATTCCGGCGATGCATGGGACAGAGTTGAAATGGATGGAATTATTCTTGGCAGTTTTAAGCCTCTTATCCATCAGAAACTGGACAACAACAACTGGATTGCGCCGGACAAAGTTGAATCGATCAACGTTGTAGAGGAAGGGTCAAAAGTCGTTGTGGACATGATTTTTGAAAAGGAGAAGACTTTCCGGACGGCATACCGTTTTACAGTATATTCCAAGCAACCATTCTTCCTTTCCCAGCTCCTCTGGATTGAGAACACTGATTCAAAGCCTTGGAGACTGATGAACTACTACCACTACGCGAATTCATTCATTGGCGGTCTGGCAGAAGGCGATATGGTCAACGGGCCAAAGGTTCCGAACTACTATCTGCCGGTATCTGCATGGAAGGACGACAAGATTGGGAAACAGTATGGAGCGATTGCTGTACATCAGCAGGATTTTGATATCACATTCTGGCTTGATGAAAATGGCGGACAGCATCCGGACGCCTCCCGCAAGATGGACATCGTCATGGAACCGGGCGCGAAATTCGCAGATTTACAACCGGCGATAATAATATTCGACGCTCCATCCGACGAGAAATTCATTGACATCGTGAAACGCATCAGGGCGGTAGTTCCATAGATAAGAGAATGATGCAGTAGATATTGTTGTTGAATAAATGTTATTAAGAGGATATAATTGCCCATATGAACAATAATGGAAATAACAATGAGTTGAAGCTCAGGGATGCGCCTCTATCCTCCGGCGGACAGGAAAAGAAGAGTGGGGGATCCGAACTTAAGCTGAATGATGCTCCTTCTGCCAAGCCTCCTCCTCTTGTCGTCGAAAAGACAAGTCCGGTCCCAGTCTCATCCGTAGTGGATGATCGGGAGATATCGGTTCCTGAAACTGGAAAACAAGGGAGTGTGTTTCTTATAATAATTCAAATCATCATCATGATTGTGTCGGTAGCCGCCATAATAATTGCCGGTTATTTCATCTATAAGAACCTTTCACCTGATACTTTGCCTTCTTCTCCTCCATCAGCAAACAAGAAATGATGGTAAATATTCACTGAATACGTACTATTTCAGTATCACCACTGCGACCATGCCGTCGGAGAAGTAGTGTATTGAGAAAGTCCTTCTGGATGATGTCAGGGGATCGCTGAATGTCTCTTTTGAGACGTAGGAGACGAGGCCTGTGCTTTTCAGTCCGTTTGTGATTATATCTCTTTCATTTGCAACGTCCAGATTCCCCTTTTCATTTGTCTTTCCAGATGCTCCGATGTAAAGGACATTCCCATTGGAATCAACCAGGTTTGTCTTCCAGAAACGGATGCAGTGCATCTTTGGACGCGAGTCAGGAGTTGACCTTTCAAAGGCGAAGTCATTTGACTGGTTGAGCCAGAAGACCGGCGTCACCGGGGCCGTATCATAGGATTTCCCTTCAGCCGTGGCAAATCCCATCTTGATGATGTTCTTGATGGACGGCTGGTCCGGAATCTTCCATCCGCCCCCGATGAAGGCTTCAGTTATCAGAAAATCGTTTTTCATCCATAACATGAAGGAAACCGGCTCCCTCTTTCTCCCGGAAAGTCCAATAGTATATTTTGACCATTTGTTGTAGGAAAAAATTTCCTGCGGTGAAATCTTCGCCGTCAAAACCATGTTTGTCTCCATGGTCCTGCCTCTGATCATTTCAGGCCGGTACATCAAGGAGCCATACAGGAAAAAGAAACAGAAGGGTATGAAGATCAGAAGACAGGTCAATATTTTCCGCTGTCCAGATTCAATATGGAAATCATTTGTCCTTCCTCTGCCGCTCTGCAGAATCCATTCGAAAAGGCTGATGCTGGTGATGAGGCATATGCCACCTATGAGATATCCGCCGATCACATCGCTGAAATAATGAGCTCCCATATAGAGACGGCTGAAACCGATCATCGCCACTAGCAGCATGGTAAGGAAAATAGTCCATTTGGAAAGACGCGGACGATTACGGAAAAGGATGCGTACCATGAAATAGCATATGAAACCGTAAAGCAGCACTGAAAGAGCCGAATGTTCGCTGGGGAACGAATGTGTCTTTTCAATATATGCAGGAATCACTCCCATGGGACGTGGCCTTGTAATAGACTCTCTGATTAACCAGACAGTTCCATCGCATACCGCCAGCATTACAATGAATGACCATATCATGGGTCTGCGGTTCCAAAGCAGAATTATCGCGATGAGAGACACTGAAATGGACATCACTATCTGGATTTTTCCGAGAAGGGAAATCCACAGGAATGTTTTTACCAGGAATGCGTCACGGAAAAATACCAGGAAAAGGGCGACCCTCTGATCGAGATCTGTAACCGGATCAGCGTCAAGTATGCCATCTGCCAGAATTATGAAAAGTGCCAGAAATGCCAGCAGGGTCGAAGTCAGCAGCGTCATTGACAGCCCAGAGAAAATCTTCCTGTCAAATCTCCGTCCGATGAATGCTGTAGCCTCAGGATACCTTGCAATGAATTTGCGTGCGGGATATGTCTTGAGAAATGATTCTACTATCCTATTGACAATTCTGAAGATGAAAAAAGCGAACGGAGTGAATGCTTTCGCCAGCAGCCAGAACAATATTCCGATTGCAATCAGAATCAGGAAAAGGACCGAGACCCTCTTTGACCATGTTTCAATAAGCTTGAATGCACCACCGAAGAAATAACCTATGTAAATATGGGAGACTCCCCATACGATACCGCTAAGGACGTTCCAGAAGAGGAATACTTTGTAGTTCATCCTGGAAAGTCCGGCCGCAAAAGGAATCATGGGACGGATGATACCGATGAAGCGTCCCAGGAAAATGCTTTTGTTCCCATGTTTGTTGAAGAAATTCTGTCCCATGTCGAGATGGCTGGCCTTGAGGAATCTGTTCTCCTTCTTGAAGAATTGAGTCCCCTTGGTCCCCAGCCAGTAGCTGGCGCTGTCACCAAGTATCGCCCCCATCACCGTTACCGCCATTAGGACGTAGATGTTCAGATAGCCTCGGAAACACATGAAACCGAGCAGAACTATTGCGGTTGTGCCCGGAACAAAACCCCCGACAAACGCCAGAGATTCCAGGAAAGCCAGCAGAAAGGCTATGAGATAGCCCCAGAACCCGAAGTTCTCTGTGAACTTTACAATGTAATGTGCAAAATCCATCTTAGTTAAAACCCTAAATTCATATTGAGATCAACCACAGAACACACAGATTACACAGAAGGAAATCACATTCAAATATCATGAAAATAATGTTTCGCAGATAATTTCATTTTATTATTTTCTGTGTCTTCCGTGTGTTCTGTGGTTGAAAATTTCCTCACGGTATTTTCAGTATTCTGCGGATTTCGCAGACTATCTGGTGATGAGCCGCGTCTTTGGAGAAGAGATTTTTCGTGACCCCGACCGCAAACCTGTATCTGGGATCTGCAAATCCTATCGAGCCGCCGTATCCGCCATGGCCGAACGAGGTGCGACGCTTCCCAAGGGTCGAGCCCTTGTCGCCACCCAGCCCGTATCCCAGTCCAAAGTTGCAAAAAGTCTTATCCTTCAACCGCTGTCTCTGTGTTGCAGCTCTGACTCTTCTCGGGGTCAGAAGTTCAACTCCGTCAATTCCTCCGGGTACAAGGGAGGCGTAATGGCGTGCAATCGCCCTGGCGCTCATGATACCATTGCTCGCAGGAACGCATGCGCGACGGCCTTCGGGCTTGTTCATCCATTCATGTAGAGGACATATCCATCCGGGTACAGGACTTGCATCTGGAGACTTCAACATGTCTGGATTCACTTCTGGCTCCACCAGTATTGCGACACGCGATTCAACGCCGTCTGGAATCCCCACATACATATCCCTGATCTTGAGAGGACTGCATATTTTGTCCTCCATTATCCTGGAGAAGGATTTTCCTTCTACACGGCACGCTATTTCCCCGACCAGCCAGCTGTAAGTTATAGCATGATATTCTGATTTTGTTCCCGGTTCCCAGACAGGTCTCTCCTTAGCCATAGCCGTGCACATCTTTTTCCAGTCAAGAAGATCCCTGGAAGCAATACCAGCCGGCATATTTGGCAGACCGGCGCCATGTTTCAGAACATCGCGGACGGTGATGTCCTCTTTCCCATTGACGCCAAATTCAGGCCAGTATTTTGCGATTTTCGCATCATAGTCGACTTTTCCTTCTTCAGCGAGAATATGGATAATTGTGGCGGCTATTCCCTTTGTAGTGGAGAATACCGGAAACAATGTGTCTGATTTGACGAGTTCCCTTTTTTTCGTATCTGCGAATCCTGAGCAGATGTCGACCACAGTCTCGCCTTCAAAATATGCCGTGATCTGGATTCCAAGCTCTTTCCCGGTATCAACGGCCTCATCCGCCATTTTCTGAACTTTATTCTGGATGTTCTTCATTGCGGATTCCCTTTTAAGAATGTCGTATATTTGAATATGTAAGAGATATATTTATACACCTTTTTCCGCATTTTACCGTAGGGAGATGTTGTTTTTGCCCATTTAAAATTCTTGAGTTAGATAGACATAAGACAGTCATTATTTAAGTATCAAAAAAATCAACTTTCGTTGAAAACCGTATTTTTTCAAACTTGATTTAAGACGCAATGAAGTCAAATTAAGCAAATTATTTTTTTGTTCTGGATGCAGGGTATTTTTTTCAAGGAGAAAAAATGGTCACACAAAAGACTCTTCAGCAGATGGCGAAGAAACACGGTACGCCGATTTTGGTGGTGGACCACGACGTGATACGCGATAATTATGCGACCTTCAGGAAATATCTGCCGCGTGTCCAGGCATATTACGCCGTAAAAGCATTTGCCGACCCGATAGTTGTAAAAACCCTTTTCGAGGCCGGAGCCAGCTTTGATGTCGCTTCGATGCCGGAATTCATGATCGTCCACAAGTATATAAAGGGTATGCCGGCAAAGAAGCGTCAGGACTGGATCTGGGACAAGATAATATATGCCCACCCTATCAAGTCGGACAAGACGCTTCAGGAGCTCAACCAGTACAAGCCCCTGGTCACATATGACAATTTAGAGGAGATCAAGAAGATCAGGAAATTCGCGCCGAATGCAGGCTTGGTGCTCCGTCTCAAGGTCGCTAACACCGGAGCAATGGTCGAACTTTCCTCCAAATTTGGCGCGGCATCTGGTGAGGCGGTCGATCTTATACTGGAAGCTGACAAGGCAGGACTCGTGGTCGAAGGACTCAGTTTCCATGTTGGTAGCCAGACGACGAATTTCGACAATTACGTGCAGGCGATAAATCTGGCCCATAGCATTTTCGAAGAGGCGAAGAATCGCGGTTACACTAAGATGAACCTGCTCGACATTGGGGGAGGATTTCCGGCGCCTTATGATTCAAGCGTGAAGCCGTTCAGTGAGCTCGCACATAAGATCAATTCCGAACTCGACCGCCTTTTTCCAAAGGAAATACAAATTCTCGCCGAACCTGGACGGTTCATGGTCGCCACCGCAGCTACTGCAGTTTCAAAGATCATAGGAAAGGCCATGCGTGATGGCAAGGTCTGTTACTACATAGACGACGGGGTCTACCATACGTTCTCGGGAATCTTGTTCGACCACTGCCAGTACCATCTGAATTCGTTCAAAAAAGGAGCGAAACAGATCTGTACGGTCTTCGGTCCGACCTGCGATGCTCTCGACGTGGTCTCGATGTCAGAGGAACTTCCACCAAACCTCGAACTCGACGATCTTCTCTACAGCAGCAACACTGGCGCTTACACGATAGCCTCGTCAACCCCGTTCAACGGTTTCCCACCTGCCAAGGTCGTCCACGTGAACCTGTGAAGAATGGATGGGTGTGTTATATCCCGGAGGGATATGAGCTTTTAGCCGGGCGGTAAACCCGCTTCGGGTGACACCCCCGGTCAATGATAAGAAAATTTCCCGACCCCAGCGGGGTCGCAGACATATCAGTCAAGATATTTCGGGTTATATTCGATTCCAGCCTTTCTCAACATTTCCAACAATTCCTCCTGAGACGAACGAATCCTATGATGCTCCTCCTGACCGGCTATATATTTGCGGACAGCGTCAATGGAATTTGAACTGACGGTAAAGGCGGCATACCCCTCCTGCCATGCAAAATTTCTTTCGCCAATTTCTTTATGGATCCATGTTGAAGATGATTTTTTCAATTCCCTCATAATTTCAGCAAGGCAATGAGTTGCCTTCAATCTTGCGAGAATATGGACATGATCGGCTATCCCTCCAATTCCTTCCGGAAAACCTTCAAGTCCCTGTATGGTCCCACCTAAATATTCATGAAGGCGTGAACGCCACGAAGTGTCTATGAGAGAGACTCTTCCTTTTGTTGCAAACACGATGTGGTAGTGGAGGTTTAGGTATGTTGACGACATAATGGTAAATTGCCTGAAATTTTATCTGGCACCCCTTCAGGGTGCATTCTCTTAAACATTGAAAACCGGTGGTGTCAGCCAAAATGGCTTCAACCACCGGCTAATATCTATGAACCCTCCGGGTTCAAGAGAAAACCTTTTTACCTCAAGTCCACGTGAACAGATAAAAAATTCGCAAATGGATTTTTATTACTTCTTTCCATTGCACATTTCCTTGCAGATAGACTTCAGTGCATCTTCTTGGAACTTGCGGTCGATTGCAACTATCGGGTTCGCAGCGGAAACCGTGACATTCGCTGTAGACTTCTTGAGCTCATCCTCAAGCTTGCCGACTGTTCCATTGAAGGAATCCTTGCTTTCGGGCTTGATCTCCTTGACGTCGGTCGGAAGACCGATCTTGTCGAGGATCGCAATGAAAGGTTCGGGATCCATCTCTTCGACGTTGACCATCTTGCAGGCATCCCATTTGCCGTTTGCGATGAGCATCGCGGCCGCTACCGGAGGAACTCCGGCAGTATAGCTGATGCCCTGTGAGCCGACTTCAAGGAAGCATTTGTGGTGATCGGAAACCTGGTAGATAAGAACTTCGCGTTTTTTGCCGTTCTTCCAGCCTTTGACGAAGTTTCCAATACAGGTCTTGCCGGTATATTTCGGCGCGAGTGTTTTCGGGTCCGGCAGAAGAGCCTTTACAACCTTGAGAGGAACAACTTCCTGTCCTGTCGTCAGTTTCACGGGCAAATGTGATAGGAATCCCAATGTGCGGAGTACGGTAAAGACGTTAATGTAATGGTTGCCGAACCCCATCCAGAAACGGATACTGTTCGCATCGATGTTCTTTGACAGAGAATGAAGCTCGTCATGTCCGTTAAGATAAATGGGGCAAGGACCTGCTACGGGGAAATCGTAGATGCGTTTGACGGAGTGGGTCGGATATTCCTTCCATTTCCTGTCAATCCATGTATAGACCTTGATGAACTCGCGGAAGTTGATCTCAGGATCGAAATTGGTGGCGAAATACCTGCCGTGGCTGCCGGCGTTCACATCCATGATATCGATGGTGTCGATCTTGTCGAAATAGCGCTTCTGTGCGAGGGCACAGTAGGCGTTGACCACGCCGGGATCGAATCCCGCGCCAAGGAGGGCGGTAAGCCCCTTCTTCTTGCAGATAGCCTTGCGTTTCCACTCGTAGTTGGCATACCATGGTGGCTTTTCGCATACCTTGTCAGGATTTTCATGTATCGCCGTGTCCATGTATGCGGCACCGGTCGCAAGACATGCTTCGAGGACCGACATATTTACAAAAGCATTTCCAAGGTTGATGACTATCTGAGACTTGGTATCCCTGATGATCTTTATTGTGGCCGGTATGTCCATGGCGTCGAGCTGGCGGGAATAGAGTTTTCTGGAAGGGTCCTTGAGATGTTTCATCTTCCTGACGCTCGCGATGATCTCGTCGCACTTTGACTGTGTGCGCGATGCGATGCAGATGTCACCGAGCACATCGTTGTTCATGGCGGCCTTGTGGGCGGTTACATGCGCTACACCGCCGGCACCGATTATCAGGACGTTTTTCTTCATATTATTTCTCCTTAATGATATTTAAAATTATGAACATCGAACATTCAACATCCAACATTGAACATCGAATCAAAAAAGAAAACAGAGAGCTACTTGTTTCTTTCAGCTGTTTTGATGCTTGCAACAAATATTTTTATCAGTTCTTCTGTTTCGTTTAATAAATTATGAACATAATCACATGACTTGATCATTTCAAGATAATTTATCAGGCGAAGCCAACGTTTTGTTTCTCTAAGTTCCTTTAAAGATATTTTCAGTTTATGGATGAAATCATTTTGCGATTCCGCTGCCTGCGCTTCTCCATGATTAGGATAAGGAGAAGTGCCTGACCGCAACAATTGTCCTGCTATATGATTGCCTGATCTAGTATTTGGAAGCTTTTCAACAAGCCTGATGATATTTGCAGAGTAGACTAGGAGCCTTTCCTCCAGATCATATTTGCATGATTTGTTCATGTATTATCGAAGTTGAGGGTTCAATGTTGAATGTTCGATGTTCATTAGGATAGATTATCCTTAAAGTCTTCATATCCGAACTGCCTCGCAACTTCGATCTTGCCGTTCAGTCTTTTCACAGCTATCGAAGGCATCGGAACACCGTTGAACCAGTTCTTTTTCACCATTGTGTATCCGGCGGCATCGGCGATGCGGACTTCGTCGCCAATCTTCAGCTGTTTTTTCAAACCGTATGTGCCGAAGACATCGCCTGCCAGGCATGAACGGCCTGCGACCATGAACTTGTGCAGGCCCGGAGAAGGGGATGCGAGTTTCGCAGTCGTACGATATATGAGATGGTCAAGCATGTGCGCCTCAAGAGACGCATCGATGATTGCGATATCGATCTTGTTGTGGACAATGTCCAGGACAGTGGTTACCAGCTCGGCAGTCTGTGTGATGGCGGCTTCGCCGGGCTCGAGATAGATCTGTACACCGTACTTTCCGCTGAACTCCTTCATCTTGGCGCAGAATTCAGCCAGTGGATATCCTGGTTTTGTGAAGAAAAGACCTCCTCCGAAACTGACCCACTGCATCTTCTTGAGCAAGATACCGTACTTTTCCCCGATATGATCGAGGGATTTTGCGAGATTCGCAAAATCGTCGTTCTCACAGTTGAAATGGAACATCACTCCGCTGATCAACGGAGACAGTTCCATGATTTTCCTCTTATCCAGCACCCCAAGCCTGGAATATTTCCTTGCGGGATTCGCAAGATCGAAATGGGAATAGCTGATTCCGGGATTGACTCTCAATCCGAGTTTCTGTCCTCTGACCTCATCATGGAACAGCTCAAGCTGGGATGAGGAATTGAAAATGATCTTGTCCGCAAACTTCCTCATTTCCCGGATGTCGTTCCTGGAATAGCCGACACTGAACGCATGTGTTTCCTTGCCGAACTTCTCATAGCCGAGCCTTGCCTCGAAGAGAGAACTGCTGGTCGTCCCGTCCATGTATTTGCGCATGAGATCGAATACGCACCAGGTCGAGAAGCATTTCAGGGCGAGCACGGATTTTGCGCCGGAAGATTCGCGGATTCTCTCAATCACCTTCAAGTTTTTCAGAAGTTTCTTTTCGTCAATCAAATAATATGGTGTCTCAATCCGTGCCATGTTCCGTCCCAATCATGAAAAATTGAATATCATTTCGTCCGACTCCAGAGGATAAATCCTGTTGCGGAATTTTCAAGGAGAAACGATGACTGCATTGAAAAATGGATGGAGGAAAGTAGTTTAACGGGAGATTGGTAACTTAGCCCCTAACTTGTTTTCGACAGTTTGAAGCGTTTTTTCTATAATTTTGAGGCTAAGGAAATTTATAAAACTTAAAATGTAATGCCAACAATTTATCATAATTCTTCATATTTAAGATGGAAATT
>JANYBI010000447.1 GCA_025360875.1 Lentisphaerota bacterium | reverse complement strand
TACTACTAGAAGATGATTTTATCAGATTTATCAACTTTTTCCCAAAGTGAAAGCGTTGACGACAGAGTATATCGATAAATCCGGGCTATTGTGTACTGTGCTTTTTGAAAATATTACGTTTTCGGTCAGGCACTAACTAGTTCGCCTTCAGGTAATCCGGCTCCGCCGTCTTCCTGAGGCTTGGACGTTATGTCGAATGAATGGAGATATAAAATGAATGCGCGCCAAATAGTCGTTGTGTTAAGCTTTCTTCTCTTTCCTCTTCTTGCTCGAAGTTCTGAAAGCACCATCCCCCTTGATAAGAAAGTTGATGAATCATCGATGGTGGCAATAATATCCATAGAGAAAGTAACTTTAGGCAAGATCGAGAAACGAAAAGATCAATTTATACGAACCCAAGAGGTCAATGTGACGGCGACTGTAAAAGAGCTCATTCTTGGTGATGACTGCAAGACCATAACTTTTACTGCATATTCAGTTTTTTTCAGCGAAGGGGGCACTATCCAGTCGTGTACTGCCGGTTTCAGCGCGTATAGCGTCAAGAAAGACGAGCAATTCATTGCATACCTAAAGAAGAATGACAAACAGTACTTTTTGGCAGGAGACTCAAATCAATACCTTGAAAAAATAGATGCTGAGCAACATCGCGTCACAGATATCGGTCAAACAGGGAAAATGGTTCCTCTCGAACAGAAACTGACCGAACTGCGCAAACTTGCAGAGCAAAAAAAGAGCCAAGTTGAAAATACTGATAAGAAAGCAAACAATTGAAACAATGGGTAACATAACTAGGTCGGTGCTCCCAACCGCGCATCCGCGCGGTTGGAGACCACGGACGTTATAAAAATTGACAATACTCCTTGACATGTACATTCATTAGATGTACACTTCCCACATGAGATACGAATGGAATCCGGAGAAAAACGAATTGCTCAAAAAAGAGCGTAATATCTCTTTTGAGCAGATAGTATTTCACCTTTCAAAGGGTGATGTATGGAAAGTTTCGGAGCATCCCGACAAGGACAATTATCCCGGCCAGAAAATATTCTTCGTCATTGTGGACGGATATATATACTTGGTTCCCTATGTAGTCGGAAAGGAAATAACATTTTTAAAGACAATTATCCCCAGCAGGAAGGCAACAAAGTCATATAAGAAGGAAAAGAAGGAGCTCTAATATGAAATACGATAACGAGGAAAAGGCCATCATAGATGCATATGATAGCGGAAGAATGAAGCTTTCAAAACCTACAAAGGCTGAAATTGCATCTATCAAGGCAGCAGCAGACAACACCTTCAAAAAAGACAAGCGTATTACCATACGCCTTTATGAACACGATTTCACTGGGATACAGGTAAAGGCAATGGAAATGGGGATCCCTTATCAGACACTCATATCCGGAGTCATTCACCGATACGTTGAAGGCGATCTTAAGATTAAGACCGGATAACTATTCTTCTTTGATCCATAAGCAGACAATACGGATGAGTGGACTTTTGACTGCCGACCGTTCAGACCAGATCGATCTTCTCCCTGAAATGGTAGAAAATTATCCCCAGCACGAGGAATATCAGTATGACCTTGGGTATGAAAAAATACAGTACGGATCCAAGCAGGAGGAATATTATCCCCCATGCTATCGCCCTGTTCTTGTCACGCATCATAAAATTTTTCTCCGAAAAATTTTATTAGTATCTCTTCTGCCTGCTGTTCGCCAGCACACGGAGCCTCAGCGCGTTGAGCTTGATGAAGCCTTCGGCGTCCGCCTGGTTGTAGACGGAATCCTTTTCAAATGTGGCGATATTCATGTCGTACAGGCTGTATTTCGAACGGCGGCCGGCAACATAGCAGGCGCCCTTGAAAAGCTTGATCCTGACTTCACCGGTGACATATTTCTGGCTTTCCCTGATCGCGACCTGCAGCATTTCGCGTTCCGGCGCATACCAGAAACCGTTGTAGATCAGTTTTGCGTAGTACGGGATCCAGCTGTCGCGGAGCTGCATCACTTCCCTGTCCATGGTCAGGCTCTCCATGGCCCTGTGCGCCATGTGGAGGATTGTCCCGCCGGGAGTCTCATATACGCCGCGCGACTTCATCCCTACAAAGCGGTTCTCGACCAGATCGATCCTGCCGACACCATGCTTTGAACCGAGCTTGTTGAGCTCTATCATCACGTTTGCAGGCGAAAGCTTTTTGCCGTTGATCTTGACAGGAATACCCTTTTCAAATTCAACGCTGACATATTCCGGTTTTGACGGGGTCTCGTCCAGCGCCTTGGTCATCACTCCGAGGCTGGCCGGCGGTTCCGACCAGGGATCTTCGAGGATGCCGCCTTCGAAACTGATATGCAGGAGGTTCCTGTCCATGCTGTACGGTTTTGCAGCCGACACGGTGATCGGAATCTTATTGTCCTGGGCATACTTGATGAGGTCCGAGCGCGACTTGAAATCCCATACCCTCCATGGGGCGATAATTTTTATGTCAGGCTTGAGAGCATAGGCTGTGAGCTCGAACCTGACCTGGTCGTTGCCCTTGCCGGTGGCGCCATGGCATATGCAGTCCGCCTTCTCCTTCTTCGCAATCTGGATGAGCTGTTTTGCGATGAGAGGGCGGGCGATGGAAGTCCCGAGAAGGTATGAGCCCTCGTAGATCGCATTGGCCTGCATCATCGGAAAAATGAAATCTTTGGCGAACTCCTCCCTGAGATCGTGAATATAGCACTTGCTCGCACCGGTCTTCTTCGCCTTCGCCTCGAGGCCGTCAAGTTCCTCCTCCTGTCCGACATCGGCGCAGAACGCGATAACCTCGGCCTTGTAGGTCTCCTTGATCCACTTGACAATGACGGACGTGTCGAGTCCGCCTGAATATGCGACAACAACTTTCATATTTTCCATCCTTTTCCTGAAGTTAAGAATTTCACCAGCATAGAATAATCTTCTATGTGTTTTTAGCAAGGGCGCAGAGGCGGAAAATGGTCTGAAGATGTCCATGATTTAAGAATTATTCTTATTTTATGGATTCCAGGCTTGAAAGACCTGTGCAGGGGAAATATTTTGACTGCATAAGCCATAAACCCAATTTGAATAGAAAGGATCTGCCATGAGCGCACAGATGAATCTCCTAGTCACTAAGAATGCTCCGGATTTCAAGGCGACCGCCGTGATGCCGGACAACACGTTCAACGACAACTTCACACTGTCATCCATGGCCGGCAAATACGTGGTGCTGTTCTTCTATCCGCTCGACTTCACTTTCGTATGCCCTTCCGAGATCATCGCGTTCGACAGGAAGATCCCTGAATTCAAACGCCGCAACTGCGAAATCATCGGCGTCTCGGTGGATTCCCATTTCACCCATCTGGCATGGAAGGAGACACCGGTCGAGAGGGGCGGTATCGGCAAGATACAGTTCCCGCTTGTCGCAGACATCACAAAGGAAATATCGAAGGCCTACGGAATCCTCTTCAACGAGGCGGTCTCGCTCCGCGGCCTCTTCCTGATAGACAAGCAGGGAATTGTCAGGCACTGCGTGATCAACGATCTTCCTCTCGGCAGGAACGTGGAAGAGGCGCTGAGGATGGTTGACGCGCTCCAGTTCACCGAGGAGTTCGGCGAAGTCTGCCCGGCAAACTGGAAGAAGGGCGAAGACGGCATGAAGCCGACCGCCGATGGCGTTGCGGCATATCTTTCGAAGCACGCAGCGAAGAAATAATCTCCGTTGAATAAAAAAATGGAGCAGGCTTTCCTCCCCTGCGCCATTTTTTTGTCATGTACTCTCGCTCAGCCTCATGCGAACCTAATCAAACCTGAAACGATTTCAAACCCACGTGATTACGCTCGTAGTAGCGCATGCTTGCGCGTTCTTGGTCTGCTTAATCGCCGGGCAGGATGCCCGCGCCCCTGAAACAAATGCATATGCCATTATAATAAATAACCAGGCTAAAGCCTGTACTCCAACTTTTATATGTCCAGCAACCGGCTAATCGGAAGATTGATGTTGGAGTCCAGCCCTGGTCGCCGAAGGCGCTGCCGATGGAGCCTGTCGGACTTAGGTTTTTCGCTTGTAGTAGCTCGTGTTCGAGCGTTCTTAACGGAATCTCAAAATACCGAAGAACGCGCAAACATGCGCTACTACGAACAAATCCAGCTATTCCTGAGCTCATTTGTAAGTCCGACAGGCTCCGATGGCAGGTAAACCTTTAGGCTGTCTCATTGCCACCTCGGACTTGAGTTTTCCTTTCCCGGATGTAGTGTTTCCGGACTGTTTCATTCAAATCCCAAGGGGGTCTTATAAATGAACAAGAACAACGCCTGCTCAACTTGCGGGAAGACTGAATGCCTTGAAAACATCCCCGGCAACTGCTCGATCGTGATATTCGGCGCGTCTGGAGACCTTACCGCCAGGAAACTCATCCCATCCCTCTTCAGGCTCTTCCAAAAGGATCTGCTTCCGGAGAACTTCTCGATAGTCGGATGCGCCAGGACGCCGATGGACGACGAAGCGTTCAAGGACAAGGCTGAAACCGCCATCAGGGAATCCGTGAAATCCGACATCCCCCGCAAGATGCTCGACATATTCCTGCAGAACGTAGGCTATGTCTCAGGGGCATATGATTCGATTGACACATATAAAAATCTTTGCTCGAAACTCGACTCCATTGAATCCAAGTTCCCGGAAAGCCCCTGGGGCAGGATATTCTATCTTTCAACGCCGCCTGTCCTCTATGGCGGAATCGTGGAATTCCTTTCCGCCGCCGGCATGGTGAAGGACGATGAGGACGCCGGAAAATGGCGCAGGCTCATAATTGAAAAACCTTTCGGCCGTGATCTCTCAAGCGCCAAGGAACTTGAGAAGACCCTCAAGAAACACCTCCAGGAAAGGCAGATATTCCGCATCGACCACTACCTCGGCAAGGACACCGTCCAGAACATCCTGATGCTCCGTTTCGCGAACGCCATATTCGAGCCGCTCTGGAACAACCGCTACGTCGACAACGTCCAGATAACCGTGGCCGAATCGATAGGCGTCGAACACAGGGCCGGCTACTTCGACCAGACTGGGCTCCTGCGCGACATGTTCCAGAACCACATGCTGGAAATGCTTTCGCTCGTAGCGATGGAACCTCCGGCATCCTTCGAAGCCAACCGCGTCAGGGATGAGAAGGCGAAGCTCCTCCGTTCGATCATACCGTTCCCGATGGAGAAACTGGGCGAACGCGTGGTCAGGGGACAGTACGCCGCCGGCAAAGTCGACGGAAACGAGGTTCCCGGATACTTATCTGAAGAAGGAATCAGGTCCGGATCGGCAACAGAGACTTTTGTAGCTGCGAAACTCGCAATCGGCAACTGGCGCTGGAACGGAGTGCCCTTCTATCTCAGAGTCGGGAAAAGAATGCCCAGGAGGGTCAGCGAAATAGCAATAACTTTCAAGCAGATCCCCCATTCCATATTCATGCCCCTGCTCCCAGAGAACATGACGCAGAACACGCTAATCTTGAACGTCCAGCCGGAAGAAGGTTTCGCGCTCAACATCCAGGCGAAGAAGCCGGGACCGAAGCTCTGCATGGGCAACCTAACCATGGATTTCTTCTACCGCGATATCCTCAAGGGGGCAGAACCCCCGGAAGCATATGAACGTCTCCTCCTCGACTGCATGCTCGGTGATTCCACGCTCTTCATCAGAAATGACACCATCGAGATCTCCTGGTCATTGCTCACGCCTGTGCTCGAGCTCTGGGAGAACGCAGGCGACTCGCCTGCCGCCGGCAAACTATACTCGTACAAGTCCGGTTCATGGGGTCCGGACGAGGCGTCGAAACTCCTTACGGGCAGCGCGGTCTGGCGGAAACCCTAGGGGAACAATCGAACAACCGAATATCGAACAGCAGAACATTCGAATTACGAAGTGAAGAAAATGCCTGTTTTTGAAAAAACTGGAATTCATCATAAACATATTTAGCCAAATTATGGTTATTAGAAAATTAAATAGTCAAAAAGCATATCGAATGCTTGAGAATAAAAGTGATGAAGAATTAGTCGCCGTATTGAATGGTGCTAGTAGTGTGCTTGGAGATACTGCATGGTCATTGCTTCATAATCGTAATCGACATGATCTCATAATCCGTGCATTGAAAGAGAAAAAGATATCAACAAGAGACGGCAAGGTCCGTGCATTAAATTTCCTGCTGAGCTATGGAAGGAAACTTCCAGATGCATTTCAAATCTACTTAGATTATTCCGGAGACAAATCCAAAGATGCTGCTGACTGTGCTTTATTTGGCCTAGCATTCTGGCAAGATTCTAGAGCCATTCCTTGCCTGGAATCGAAACAAGAAACAAGAAATTCAAAAAATATCAAAAAAGCAATAGATGCCTTGCGGAGCAGAGATCCAAAAAGATATAGTCCTTGCTTTCATGATGCCCAAGGTGTATGGCTAAAGAAAGGCTAACTATAAATATAAGCCGAACCTGTGAACCACGGGTATACTCATCACGGGGCGTCGGACAAGGGAGCACATGAATAACCGGGAACGGATGTTGGCGGCGATACGGCACAAGGAACCTGACCGTATACCAATTGACGCGATCTGCATAGAGAACATGGATGCGGTCGGAAAACTGCTGCAGGTTCCGGCCAACGACGTGCTTCGCCAGCTGGACATTGATGGCAGAAGCGTTGCGGCTTGGAAATACACCGGCGTGCTGCCTGTCCGCGACGGCAAGACTCTTTCGCCATGGGGTACTGAGGATGGGAACGATTACGGTTCCGCCCATTTCTATCCTCTGGCCACGGCATCAACGGTATCCGAAGTTGAAGGATATCGCTGGCCAGATCCGGCCTCATACGATTTTGATGAACTGCTGAAATCGCTTCAGAACTGGAATGGTGAATATGCCCTGCGCGGACCCTACTGGGTGTCCGCCCCCCTGTTCTGCACAACCTGCAACCTGATCGGAATGGAAGAGGCGCTGTGCAAGATGCTGGTTGAACCGGAGGTCTTCGAAGCCTGTGTCGAGAAAGTGTTCAGTTTCTCCTACAGCTATGTCGAAAACTTTGTAGAGGCCGTCGGCGACAAGCTGGACATCCTGTATCTTGCGGACGATTTCGCCTCGCAGCGCGGGCTCATGATGGATCCGGAGCTCTGGCGGAAATTTCTCAAGCCGCGATATGAGAAACTATTCTCCATAGGCAGACGCCGCGGGCTTCCGATATGGTTCCATTCATGCGGAGATATCACGCCTGTGCTGCCGGACCTGATCGAGATCGGCATGAACGTCTGGGAGACTGTACAATTGCACACATTGCCCATGACGCCGGCCGAACTCAAGCGGAAGCATGGTAGAGACCTTGCCTTCTTTGGTGCGGTCAGCACACAGAGCCTTCCATACAAGACTCCCGGCGAGGTGGCCGATGAAGTACGTCGCTCCATCGACGCGCTGGCCGAAGGCGGCGGTTATATCTGCGGGCCCGACCATCACATCAAGCCGGACGTGCCGGCAGAAAATGTCATCGCATTGTTTGAAACAGCCAGGCAATACCGGAAACCAGGATACACAAGAAACTAATAGTCTCGAAATAGAACGGAGTATGAAATGAACAAGAAAGACCTTTCACACCTGAGAAACCTCGCCAGCAAATACGCGGAATACGCACTCGGCGAACCCATGAAAAAACGTCGCGAGAAATGGAGACTGCACAACAGGATGCAGGAACGGACATTTCCTTTCCACATAGAAGACAACGGCTCCTATCTCGGGGATCTGCTGCCGGCCATCAAATGCGAAGACCCGATCTGCCAGCAGTTCGAGTGGCGGCTTCTTTACACGCTCGTTTCCTATGAGCGCATCAATGACGACAGGATCATTCCCGACAGATTCCTCGTCGACTGGGCGACCGAGATCAACAGTTTCTGCGATGAACTCCAACTGATCCGCGCAGACGATGGCCATGGTGGGAACCTGGGATATGAGACAAGCAAGCCGATCAAGGATATCGACGGTGATTTCGGGAAACTGAAGAAGAGAACCATGAAATTGAACAAGCCGTTGACTGAAAAGCACGCCGAATTGGCAAATGATATTTTCCAAGGACTTCTGCCGGTCGTTGTCGGCAGGCCTAGCTCATACTACTCTGACGGCATCGCCAACAAGGCGGTACACCTGATGGGGATGGAAGAACTCTATCTCCAGATGGCGATGGAGCCCGAAGCCGTGCATCGTCTCCTGACATTTCTTGCCGAAGACAACATGGCGCTGGGAAAATGGGAGGAGGATCAGGGGCTTCTCACTCTCAACAACGATGGCAACCAGGGATATTGTTCAGGAAGTTCTCAATTCTCCGACGAAATTCCAGGGCGCGGGATCAAGCCGGGGGAACACATCCTTTCGGCAGACCGTTACGGCTATCTCGAGGCGCAGGAGGCAGCCGGTCTTTCTCCGGATATGTTCGGGGAATTTCTCATGCCTCATTTCCGGAAATTCGCATCCAAGTTCAAGCTGATGAAATTCGGATGCTGCGAGGCGGTCCATAATTTCATGCCTCATCTCCAGGAACTGAACGGGCTTCGCAAAGTCAGCGTCACACCATGGTGCGATCTGGAAAAACTTGCCGGCAACTGCAGGAAGGACATCATATGGTCCAGGAAACCTGTCCCTCTCAAGCTCTGCGGCACAGTGTTTGATCCCGAAGATTTCCGTGCACACCTCAAGGAAACGCTCGATATCGGTTCAGGCCATTTCATCGAGTTCGTATTCCGTGACACAAACCTCCTGACCGGCAAAATGGAAGGAAGGGTCGCCGAAGCCTGCCGGATTGTGAGGGAGCTCACGGGACATTCCGAGGGATCGAAGTGATTCAATTTTGAA
>JANYBI010000422.1 GCA_025360875.1 Lentisphaerota bacterium | reverse complement strand
ACTTCGCAACAAATTCATCTAGGACTCCCATATCATCCAGCGAACAGCAATTATATCCTGATCCAGCGCGGCTCCTTTTGAGTTCATTTACAAGCGATTCGGATTTGGAGACTGTCCTGTTTGCAAAAAACAGGGTTTTCGCGCCTTTCGCGGCAAAATGGAATGATACTGCTTTTACTGTCCCGCCAGTTCCGACAAACAGGAAGCTGTTCCCTTTTACAGGAATTCCGAACTCCTCGCCTATCGCCGTCTCAAGCCCATAGCCGTCGGTCGATTCACCATGGAGATGTCCATTGGTGTTCTTGACAGTATTCACGCTTCCCGTGAGTTTGCATTCATCAGAGATGGAATCCAGGAAGGGTATTATCGCATTCTTGTGCGGTACCGTGATATTGAATCCGGCAAATTCCTTTTTGGCCATTTCGGCGAAGGACGGAAGTTCCTGCTCCTTCACATGCACAGTGGCATATTCGGCATTGATACCGAGCGCCCTGAAGGCGGGATTGTGCAGCTGCGGCGAAAGCGAATGCGCCACAGGATCACCGATTACCGCGTATTTCAGTATATTATTTGCCATAGCCGGTTAATATACTTCAAAAGTGGATTTCTGCGAAAACAGAAATGGATCCCGTAGGCACATTATTCCCCCTGCTGTTATCAGCAATGCTTGCAGATATGCTTGTTTTTCCGCTATTCCCATCCATATTTACCATCCACAAAACATTCGGAGGACGACAGTGCAGGAATTAAGCCGTGATTATACTTTCAAGGGGAAATATAGGATTGTCGAGAAAAAAGGTAAGGGCACCATGGGGACTGTCATTTACCTTGGAACTGATCTCGAAAAAAACTGTGAAGTGATAATCCGTGTCCTTCCCCAGGACTTTCTTGGCGATGAGGAAATGTCCGCCCGTTTCATGCAGGGGATCGATCTTGCCAAAAAATTATACCACCCGAATATTCTCAGGGTCCTGGACGCCGGAGAAGAAAAAGGCATCCAGTATGTGATCACCAATTATGAAAAGGGGTTTTTCCTGAACGAATATCTGGAACACCGCGGTGAGCTTGATGAAAATGAAAGCATCACTCTGGTCAAATCCCTCGGCGAAGCCCTTGATTACGCCTGGAACGAGCAGCAGATCATCCACCGCAACGTCTGTCCTGACACCATACTCGTAGCCAAGCACAACGCACCGATGCTGACAGATTTCGATCTTGCGAAATCCCTGATATCCGGCACCAACCTTACCGTAGCTGGATTTGCAATAGGCAATCCCACATATATGAGCCCGGAGCAGGCGAAGGGCGAACCTGTCGATTTTCATTCGGACATGTATTGCCTGGGCCTGGTTTTTTACCAATTGCTATCTGGAACTCCCCCTTTCAACAGCAAGTCCCGAATGGATACGTTAACTTCCCAGATATCGGAAAAACATGCGCCCATACAGACCAAGAACAAAAGAATAACCGATGCCTGTTCAACAGTATTGGACAAGATGCTGGCAAAGGATCAGAAAGACCGGTATCAGTCATGGAAAGCATTGATTGATGATCTGGATGCCATTCTTCATCAGAAGCCTCCTTCGACTTTACAGAAAGCGGCTGTCCAGCCGACCGCCAATCATTACAAGATGCAGGCAGTCCAAACGCCTGCGGCACAGGCGGCGATTGCCGTCAAAACCGAAGAGAAGTCCGCATCTGCTTCAGGACGCAATACGATCATCATTGCGCTTGTCGCCGTTGTTATAATTGTCGGGGTGCTTGCCGGTCTTATGAATATGAATAAGAAGCCCAATGATATGAATATTGAACTGAAAGCTCAAACACCTCTCAAACCGGAAATAAAACCGGCAGACAAGCCGGAAGTAAAGCCGATGGCCCAGCCTGAAAATAAATTGATAATCCAACCGGAACCGAAATCGGTTGCGCAGCCTGAAGTGAAACCAGTTGCACAGCCCGATGTAAAACCAGCTGTCAAGGCTGATCCCGAGGTATTGCCACCTGTCAAACCCAATCCTGAAACCAACCTCAAAGATACGGCAGTTACGAGTGCCGCTGACAAGGCTAAGGAAGAAAAGAACCGCAAAGCCTGCACTAACAATATTAAACAGATCGGCGTGGCATTGCAGATGTACGCCAACGTTTTTGAAGGCAAGTTCCCAGAAGCAAGCGGTGCAAAAGGGCTCGATAAATTAAGAAGCGGCGGATTCCTGGAACCCCCGCAGGTCTATGTCTGTCCCGGATCCGGTAACATGCCTGCGACATATGGTCAGCCGATTACGGAAGAGTGCTGCGATTATGTATATGTCGGCGGACTTTCCGAGTATTCTGAAGCCAATACTCCCATATTGTGGACCAAGCCTGGAAATCATATGGACTTTGGCGTCATACTTTACGTCAACGGCGAGATAAAAGAATTTACCGGCAACAACTGGCCTTCCAATACAAAGCCTAAGAAGAAGTAATACCAGAGGCAACTGTAAAAGTAGTCAGAATTCAGGAGTCAGGAGTCAGAATAAATCCGGATTTGAGTTCAAATTACATTCTGGATTCTGGATTCTGAATTCCTGTAAAACATGAGTTTTGACATTGGCTCTTCTTTATTCCTGCTTATTCGTCCTGTAGCCATCAACAACTCCCTTGTGACGGTCTGTCGGAACGCAGTTTAAAAGGAAAAGTATATTATCCCTGAAAGCAGGATCGGTGGTTATCCCCATGTGGGCGGCCCGGAGCTGGATAATATTGTTCCAGGCTATCGGACTGTAGAAAAACGGAACCCAGATCTTCTGTCCTTCACGTTCATCATACATGGCGCTGGACGCCAGAACCTTGCCATCTCCCGGACCGTATTCGATTACCTTCAGCTCTCCAGTCTTTTCATTGACAGTCGCTTTTCTTGTTGTCTTTACGGCATTCCCGAGGACAAGATAGAGCTTGACGTCATCGGGGGGAGGTGTTGCCAGTACGCTCATCGCCTCCTTGAATTTTTTTGCGCGCTGGAGGCATTTTTTCAGATGGTCGAAGGCAATCAGGCGACGTTCAACAGGATCTTTCACATCCGGAAGAAGCACCTTGAAAACCTCTGTCTGGGCAGGATTGGCCAATCCCCATTTCATTTTTACCCAGACCTGGAAGTCATAGATATCGACAGCCTGATTCTGATCATGTTCGTATACGACTGAGATGGTCGAAGGATCCGGCAACATCTGGTAATATGTCAGCCATGTACCCACTAGGGCTGGCGGGAAAGGAGGCAGATCAGTCCCTTTCTGCATTTCCAGCAGCGTGTCGAGGTATCCGGCGTTGGGAGTCCCGAGAATGATCAGCCTGTCGATATACTTGCTTCCCGCCCAGGTGATGTTCGGCTTTTCGCCATCTTCCGGAAGATCCGCTGTCCCGTAGAGGAGGTAATAGCGCGAGACCAGGCCTCCCATTGAATGTCCGATCAGATCGAACTGGACGTCAAAATCCTTCACGCCGTAAAGGACCTCATATTGCTTCTGGATATATTTTCTCTTCTCAAGAATATATTCATGGAGCTTTACCGCATTCTCCTGAAGATCGCGGCGCCAGTCATATGAGAACTGGAAAAGATCGTAGAAGTTCTTCCCCGGGTCGAGTGGCGCGCCTTCCAGCTGAAAACCGCCCTCATGCAGGACATTTACCAGATTGAGATATGCATTTTCCTTGAAGGTCATCCCGAGGAAATTCACCTCGACCGTATTAAGCGCTCCATTCGGGACAGTATCATCCTTGATGTCCTTGAGCGGTTTAAGCTTTTCCATCGGGATGCTCAAAGCACGCATTTTCTCATCCGATATCGAATATCCGTCTTCGCTGCTGAACTTTCCCCAGACGTTCTTGCCAGTCTTCTTGTCAAGCATATTGGATCCCAGGAATCCGTGGACGATGATGACCGGATTGCGGTAGACGCCCTCATATGCGATCGCTTTTTGCTCCAGCTTCCCGATGATACTTGCAGAAAATTTGGCATCAGAAGTATATGACCCTTCAGCGCTGCCGCAACCGGCTAGAATTACAGGTATGACAGCAAGGCTGAAAACGTAAAAAATATTTTTAAGCATTTGTATGATCCTTTCTCATGGTAAGCTATCATCATGGAAACTTAAATCAAGATGGAAGGCAACGGGCGCCATCCTTCAGAAAGATGAACTATTAGAGGTTCCTTTGCTCCAATGGCAACTGGGGAGGGAGTGAATTTTTTAAATATTATACCTTGCATTTTAATACTATACTATGTATATTGTTAGGTATAATCGTAATAATTGAGGTTATCCAATGATTTACAAAAAGAGGCATATTGAAGGGAAGCTGAGGGAGTATTCCAGATATTTCAAGGTTGTCCTTGTCACCGGAGCAAGGCAGGTCGGCAAAAGCACCTTGTTGAAACACGTGTTCCCTGAACTTAAAACCGTTGTCTTTGATCCCCTGCAGGATATTTACGGCGCCAGGAAGGATCCAGATCTTTTTCTCGACAACTTCCCGTCACCAGTCATCCTCGATGAGATCCAGTATGCGCCGGAACTTCTTCCTGCCATAAAAAGGCGTGTTGACCTCAGTGAAAAGAACGGGCTTTATTTTCTGACCGGCTCACAGAACCTCAGCATGCTCAAATCTGTCTCCGAAAGCCTTGCTGGCAGGGTTGGCATCCTCAACCTTGAGGGAATGACTCATCTTGAGATGACAGGATACGGGGCAAAACCTACATGTCTGAAACTATATCTTGAAAATCCTTCATCTCTTCCGGATAATGTCAAAACACTGGGGGATGCACTTCCTCCTCTCAAGAATTTTCTTTGGCGCGGAACATTTCCGGGACTCCTTGAAATTCCGGACAAGTTAATCCACCCTTTCTACGAATCATATCTCATGACTTATGTGGAACGTGACATCAGGCTCCTGGAAAATATCCGGGACATGAACGAGTTCGCACATTTTTTCAGGCTTTGTTCGGCTCTCAGTTCCCAGGAAATGAACATGTCCCAGTTCGGACGCGAAGTAGGGATTTCCCCATTGACAGCGGCAAAATGGACATCCCTTCTGGAAAACTCATACCAGTACCTGTCTCTCCCTGCGTACCATGGGAACATAGTGAAAAGACTGAGCCAGAAGAAAAAAGGGCACCTGCGGGATACAGGTTTCATCTGCTATCTTCAAGGCCTTTCCTCACCTGAAATGCTAGCTGCATCACCTATGCTGGGTTCCGTTTTTGAAACTTGGGCGGTGAACTCGGTCTTTAGACAGGCAGTATCCCTTGATTATTCCCCCATGTTATACCACTGGAGGACAAACGGAGGCGCCGAAGTGGACCTTGTCATCGAGGCAAATGGCAAACTCTATCCAGTGGAAGTCAAATGCAAGACAAACCTGAAGGCGCATGATGCAAGTGGCATAAAGGCTTTCTATGAGACCTACGAGAAAAAGAAAATTGAAACGGGATTGATAATCTATGCCGGAGAAAAATGCTACCGTTTTGAGGAAAATATTATTGCAATTCCTTGGAACGCAGTTGTACGATAAGGAACGTATCATATCAGAGGGAGCCAATGCCAGACATATCATGCATTTTCAAACTGAAGGACGGCAGGAATCTCGGTTATGCGGAATACGGGAAGCATGACGGGACGCCGGCATTCTATTTCCATGGCTATCCCGGCTCCAGGCTTGAGGCCGTGCTTGCCGACAAGGCGGCATACGTCAAAAATATCAGATTCATCGGAGTTGACCGTCCGGGATACGGACTTTCCGATTCCAGACCGGGCCGTAAACTTACGGACTGGCCGGACGATGTCTCTGAATTTGCAGACCATCTGGGATTCGACAAATTCCGTGTGATCGGTCTTTCCGGCGGTGCTCCTTTCGCGTCCGCATGTGCCTGGAAAATCCCGTCGCGTCTCATTTCCGTTGGAATAATCAGCGGACTTGGGCCTGTAGATCTTCCCGAACTGGGATCACGTCTTAACGCTTTCCAGAAATTCTGGTTTTACTGTGCAAGAAACATTCCCTTTGTCATCAGGCCATGCGCATGCATAGTCGGTAAAATGCTCTGCAGGCATCCGGAGAAATTCCGTCAAATCCTGAAGGAACGGACATCCGAACCTGACAACAAAGTCCTCGACAATCCTGAAATCCTAGGTGCTTTCACAAGTTCCTTCCATGAAGGACTGTCCCACAGCACTGAAGGTTTCCACAGGGATCTGTTGATCTATGCGAATTCCTGGGGTTTCAAACTGGAAGACATCAGATGTAAAGTAAAAGTCTGGCACGGGGAGAAGGATTTCATAGTGCATGATGACTTTGGACGCCATTACGCAAGATGCATTCCCGGATGCCAGGCGGAATTCTTTCCGGATGAGGGACATTTCTCACTGGCCGGAACCAAGATCGAACACATGCTGGAAGGATTGTAAGCCTTTAACCACGAAACACACGAATTACACGAAAATAGAACAATGCGCGTAAAGACAAATTTTGAAGAATGGAGCGAGGGACGTTCTATTACAGGACGTCTGCTCCTCGTCATTATTCTTTCAGCACTTGGAGCCTATCTCGCTGTCAGGCCTGATGCCTGGACTCCTTTCGCACCCCTTGACCTGGTCGCGCATGAGGTCGGGCATCCACTTTTCAGTTTTTTCGGCGAGTGGATGCATTACGCCGGAGGGACAATACTCCAGCTTTTGGTTCCGATAATAGCCATGTTCATCCTTCTCAGGCAGGGTGAATATTTTGCATTACCTTTCTGCGGGGCATGGTTCGCCGTCAACCTATATGAGACAGCGAGATACATAGCCGACACGCGTTCCCAGCTTCTTCCCCTTGTGACGCTTGGGACAGGCGATGAACCGGCTGAAGTGAAATTCACCGACTGGGAATATCTTCTCGACCGGATACCGGGACTTTCAATCGAATATGACACCAATGTCGCGCTTGCAGTTCGCATTGCGGCATTTATTATTATGTGGAGCTCTGTCGGATTCGGAGCATGGATGCTCTGGGTGATGTACAAGGAGAAATCCTCCGGAAAAACAAACCTTGAAGTTGAAATTGGCTCGTAGACGTTTAAATGATTGGCACAGCCAATCACTTGGAGTGCGGCAATTTATTGCCGCCTTTAACGACGGAATTCATTCCGTCCAAAAAGATTCCGCGAAATAAATTTCGCGAAACAAGGCGGTGATGAATCACCGCAAATGCGAATTTCGCAATTCGCATCGACAATGTACCACAGGCATCTTGCCTGTGATAAATAGCAATTGCCGGCAAGACCTGTCCTGAGCTTGTCGAAGGATGCCGGCGCTCCATAATAAAAGGAGACGAATGAAAAAGAAAACTAAAACTCTGCCTGAACGATCGAAGATACCTGTTGAAATGACATGGGATCTCGACAAGATGTATACTGATATTTCGCTATGGGAGAAGGATTTCAAGTCACTTGATCCGCTGCTGGCAGAATTCATGGCGTTCAAGGGAAAGCTCGGAAATTCGGCTGATACCCTGTTCAATGCGTTGAAAAAAAGCGACGCGCTGGATAGGCGCATCGAAAAAGTCTATACATTCGCCCATCTCAAGGCCGACGAGAACACCGCCGACTCCAAAAACTCCTCGCGCCTGGACCAGGTCACTGCGAAATTCGCGGAAATAGAAGGGGAGACCGCCTGGTTCGATCCAGAAGTGCTCGCCCTTCCTGACGAAAAACTGGAATCCTATGTCAAATCCCCAGTCCTTTCCTTCTACAGGAGAACTCTCGAGGAACTCATCAAGGACAGGCCGCACACCCTTTCCGAGCCCGAAGAAAAGATCCTCGGAACAGTTTCAGACGCCCTTTCGACGCCATACAAGACATTCACCATGCTCAACAATGCCGACATGAAGTTCCCCAAAGTGATGGATGGCAAAGGAGGGGAAGTCGAGTTGACCCATGGCAACTATATCAAGTTTGTGGAAAACCAGGATCGCGAAGTCCGCAAATCGGCTTTCGGCGCGATGTATGACACAGTCACGAAATACAGGAACACTTTCGCGGC
>JANYBI010000584.1 GCA_025360875.1 Lentisphaerota bacterium | reverse complement strand
CAAATAGAAGATTTTCTAAGTTCAGATATGGAATCCAATGCCTGGTTTTTATTAATGTGCTTCTCCGCCAGGTTCCAAAGAATAACTCCTAATGTTCCATGGACTTCGTATCCGAATTCGGAAACAAACAATCTTGCTTCTGCGTCATCAGTAAAATACCAGTCGGCCTTTAATCTCTTGAAGAGTTCAAACGCTTCAGATTCTCCTCCATGGAGGCAACCGGTGCGCAACCAGAAATCAACACGATTACTTTCATCATCGCTCAGTTTTTCAATAATGATCCAGGAAGGCCATTTGATGCTTATGATTTGATCAGTTTCAAGCATTACGCGTTCAGGAATATGAATCTTGCCACAGTTTTTCAAGAGTGGAAGCTGATTGATTTCGGAGAGATGTATAATCGGACCGGCGTCGCTTACGACAGTGTTCATTTTCTCTTCTTAGCTTTTCGTTTCGCCCATTCAATATCTTCCAAGGCATATTTTTCAACGAGCTCTATCCGGTTCCGATGAATGAAGTCAACTGTGGCGGCCATCAGCAGGTCAGATTCAGATTTAAAAAAACCTGCATTTATGTAGTTGCGCGCCGCTTTTTCAATGTTATCTGGAATTGGTACAGTTATTGTTTTCATGTGTCCTGCCTTTTCTTATTATTTAATATATCATTGCTTTTCAGAATAAGCCAGTAAGCAAAGCTGCCTTATGGAATGTTGGAGCTTGTTTGAAACTTGACAGTCTGGGCTTGGATTTTTTTGCATCCCTGAAATTTCCATCGTCAATGGCAGGCCCGTAAATTAAAATCCCTGGAATTGAACCAGCTTTTAAAATGTTATAGCAACCTGCGCATTGCGACAGCTTTTGTGATGTGCTATGATATTGTCAACCGATTGAATATTCCAAGCACCTATGACATCAACACAATCTCCGAACTCCCGAACTCTCTTCCTGTTTCCCGTCCTCATTCAACGGTTCGTTTGTTCGACTGTTCTTCCCCGGTATGAACCATCGGCCTTCTCTTTTTTTATGACATCAAGGTACAGTTTCGCCATTTTCATTTCCTTGCTCATGTCACGGTAGAATTCTGCCCAGGCGTATTCATACATTTCAGTCAATTTATCCGGACTCATAAGGGCCGGACGGAACACAACTTCTCCGGCTGTATAGCGAACCCAGTCATTGTGGAATATACGTCCTTCCGTTTCCAGCTTTTCCCGGATAGGTGTGTGCGGAAAGGGAGTTAACACGGTAAATTCAGCCAGATCAAGTTCTATTTCCAGCAGGAAATCGATCAGGCGCCGAATCGAATCCTCATCCTGGTCGTCGGTTCCGAGAATTATCGTCCCTTCAACTCCAATTCCATAGGACTTGTACTTTTTGATTCTTTCACGTATGTAGTCTGAAGTGTCAAAGACCGCCTGATAAACATACCAGCAGCCGGCCTCCGCCGCCAATTTCAAAATTTCATCATCGTTCTTGATCGGATGCGATATCCATTTTTTCTTCAGAGGTGCAAGAGTTCTGAAGAGATCCTTCTCCCATTGATCGTCCTGTGCCAGCGAGTTGTCCACCAGGAATAGCCGGTTATTGTCAATGCCCGCAATTTCTTCAGCCACCTTGTCCAGCGGACGAGGCCGGAATTTGCGGCCTCCCAGATACGGTGTGCAACAGGGGAAGCAATTGAAACGGCATCCGCGCGATGCGTGGACGAGGTCAACCATCTGGACGCCGCGGTAATTATACAGGGAATGCTTTAGAATGTCACGCCGGGCCGGGCCGATTAGTGACATGTCAGGAAAATCATCCAGGAAGTTGTACGTTTTTTTCAGACAGCCATTCTTGAAGTCATCAAGTACTGTTCCCATACGGCCTTCGGCTTCACCAAGAAAGACGCTGTCGGCGTGCAACGCCGTTTCTTCGGCATGAAGCATTGCCGCAATGCCTCCGAAAATGACTGTCCTGCCGCGTTTCCGTAACAAGTCCGCAATCTCGTAGCCACGGGGAATCTGGCAGGTGAGCATGCAGGAAATAGCAACGAGATCAGAGGCCTCCTCAAGGTTGACCGGTTCCACGTTTTCGTCATAAAAGCTGATTTCAACATCAGATGGCAGCGTGGCGGCAAAGGTAACAGGTCCCATCGGAGGAAGATTGAAGACCGGTTGGTTTTTCAATTTTGGCCAGCATGGATATATCAAAAGGATTTTCATGTTTATGGCCCTGCGCTAATTGTCGATTGCTTATTTAAATTTTCCGTCGCGGAAAATTTTTCTCCCAAGTGATGATAGATGCCGGACATATCGTCTGTTTGCATCGATTGCGAAAAATCATTTACATCTCCGGAATGTTCAAGAAGCAGAGCCAGCAGTTCTCCACGGCTGAGTCCCAGAAGCAATGCTTGCCCAGCCGTCTGGGATGATAAAAGTGATTCGGCTTCGGCTAAAACTGGGTTAAGGCTGCCATCTGAATGGAAATAGTATACAGGTCCATGAAGGTTGAGGCAGATAGCGGCCTCACACAGAGGTGTGCTGGGAAGAGTTCCTATGAAGAGCTGGCTGCGACCAAGGAATCTGCCGTTCACGGCATAATCGGTGAAATATGCCCGGTTTTCAGTCATGCTCTCTTCTCCGCCCCAGCCTATGATTGCGGTACTGCCGCCAGTGCTTAAACCGGCATCGGCAAGGGCAAGCAGGGAACCAAGCATGGCAAGACGGGCTTTTTCACCGGCACGGCGAAAGTTGTCGAGACGCATTATGGGAATTGACTTGGAACTGACTATCTCCTGGTAAATTCCGGCGACTCCGTCTTTCGATTCAAATGAAAGGCCCCTGTTCATCATTAGGGCATGATTTGAATTGACCAGAGCCATTCCATTCAGCGAAAGTTTAAATGAGTTTTTCCGGCTTGTTTTTTTCATGAGCACTCCTCAATCAGTAAAACAGCATTGATACCACCGAATCCGGTATTGAGGGATAATATTTTAGGAGTGATCAGTTTTTGTGCCTGGTCGGAAACCATGTGTTCCGCCCCGGGCATCGGTTCACGCAGTCCGGTCTGTGGGGGCAGCAGCATCTCCTGTATTGCCTTGACAGCGATGGCGGTCTGGATGATGCCTGCAGCTCCAAGGGTGTGACCAACTCCCCCTTTTGTGGAAAACAGGGGCTTGGCATTTTTATTGAAAACAGCGTTCAGTGTGTTTATTTCCATGGAGTCGTTGAAAATTGTTCCTGTGCCGTGCCCTATGATGCCCCCTATTTCAGATGGTGCAATTCCGGCGGTCTCCAGGACATGGCGGATTGCGTTCACCAACTGCAGTCCATCGCTCCTCGGAGCAGTGATGTGAACGGCATCACAAGTCATATTCCAGCCGGCAAGACGCGCCAGACGCGGAAGCCCATCACGGCGGGCGGCATCTTCCGAGGCAAGCACTATTACACCTGCGGCTTCACCCAGAGTAAGCCCGGCACGGTCGCGGTCATATGGCCGTGTGCCTTTCAAATCAATAGCCCCAAGAGATGCAAAGCCCGAAAAAACGAATTCACTGACGATGTCACAGCCTACGACGATGGCATATTCGATTGTGCCGGCTTGGATTTTTGCCGCCGCCCGGGCCAATGCCATATTGCCGGAAGAGCAGGCGGCAGAAATAAGTGAAGCGTGCTTTTTACCGAAAATCGCTTTTGCCCTGGCAAGGAGGGAACTGCAGGTTGGAGCACGTTTTTCAGTTCTATGTAATAGTATCTCCTGTTCCATCAGGTCAATTTCCCCGACGGTTGTTGCAAGAAAAAGTTCTGTATCTGCTGGCAATTTTATCGTGGTCACTGCGATTTTTTCCAGAAGATGCTCTGCCAGGGACAAGCTTCCGTCATATGAGGAATCGGGAACAGTCGCGGCGACCACTCCTTCAATTCCGGTGGTTGGGAACCTTGTAATTGGGGTGAACGGCCTTTGGCGAGCCATGAAACCATTCCAGCACTGGTTGAGTCCATGGCCGTATGCTGTTATCAGGTCGGCTGAGACAATGATCGGACTATTTTCCATGAAATTCCCCCGCCTTCCATCGTTGACGACAGCGTATTAGCATTTCTGGAGATAGCCACAGCGGTTCGTGGGTCTTGAGATTCATAAAAAGCTGGATAGTATAACCGGTGCAGGCGCAAAGGCCATCTTCATCGGTTATACAGTATTCAGTATTGAGACGTGCGGCATCATTCCAAAGCAGAGACGCCTTCACCGTGAAGATCTTATCGAGCAGAAGAGGGCGGAAATAATCAATATGTATCTGCGTGATCGGCGCCGCCAGTCCTTCATCACGGAAGACATCGTAGGTCAGACCGCATTTGTGTCCGAGCTCGGTCTGAGCCTCTTCGAAAAACTGCGGATACCGCCCATGCCAGGCAATTGCCAGTGCGTCAACATCGCTGAAACGGAGGCGTCGTTGGATTGTCGCTTCAATGGGGGGAGGGCTGTTCGGTTCCTTTTGAAAATAATTCTTGCGGTTCATGGTTTTGCCCCAGTCATTTTCAGTTTCATCGTGCAGATTTTACGGTCTCCGGACATCATTGACCCTTTGGTGCTGATGGCATCTGTCAGGTATTCAATGCTGAAATCGAGTTTCACCTCTTCGCCAGGCTTGACCGGGGAAAAGAACTTCACTCGTTCCACCTCCGCTAAGAGCAAGTCCTGCCTGGTTCCATAGGAGATCGATTGAACTGCGGCTTCAATCAGGCAGGCACCCGGTAAAATAGGATTCCCAGGGAAGTGCCCTTTGAAGCCGGGAAAATCAGAGTCGAACAATAATGAACCCGAAAATGCATCGGATGTCAATGGTTCATGAACCTGAAGTCGCTGTTTCAATGCCTTGACAATATTGTTCATTGATGAAATCCTTCGTTAGAGGTTCCCTTTTACAATAATGGCAGTTCTGGTTCGGACAATCAAGCGGTAGCCGTATTTAAAATTATCATAAACAATGTTTTTAGGTATAAATTTGCCACCATCCTCGATAAATTCGAAAAAAGAAACCTGCCACTCGTTGTTGCTGTCGCAATAAAAGCTTTTGCGGATGAGACGCGGCGGATTGCCGGCAAACAGATATTCGAAGTGGGAATTGCCTGTTGAATACACTGTCATTGGCATACGATTATTGTCAGGTTTGTCGAGGATAGATTTGTCGTCAGGGACAAGATCAAAGTAAATATTCCCAATGTCGGCGAGAATTGCGTCACCAGCCTTGGCTGTGTCAATCTCCTCCGGCAGAATTGGCAGGATTGAGAAGGATTTGGTTTTGCCGTCGATACCGGATGCTTCAAATATTTTAGCGCCTGCAGGATTCATTCCGACTACATCAATTTTGTGTTCGGGGATGTTCACGAGGGCCATGCAAAGCGAAGAAAAGCATTGTCCTCGATATTCAAGGACAATTCCCGCCTCAACTATGAATTCGGATGGCTGTTCGGAAGACCATGTTTTCAGCATGTCCTCCTTTGATATTGCTGGAGACAACGGAGGAAATTCAGGCCATGTGAAAGGTTCGCTGCGACAACCGGTAAAAAGGAGAAGGAGGAGGGCGGACGGCAGAAGGAGGACACGGCGGCTGGCGAGAAACTTGAGCAATGCAGGTATTACCATAATGGCTGACAGCCATGCAATAACAACCCCTAGGATCAGGGTGTATCCAGCATAACGGAGCATGGGATGCTGTGTGAAGACAATGGTTGCCCCTCCTGAAATCAAGGTTATGGCAGATAGTGCGATAGCGTCTGATATGGCCGATTCCTCCTTCCGCAAAAAGGCATGGACCATGAAAATGCCGTAATCTATGGACACACCCGCCAGGATGATACAGCCAAAGCATACGGAAATATTAATTGGAATGTTGAATGCGACATAGACAGCTCCAGTCAATAACAGGCTGCTTATGGTAGGAATCAACGCCACTGAAGTGAGCAGGAATGACCTGAAAAAAAGAAATGTGATGATGCATGTCAGAACCACAGCCAAGGCGAGCAGGAAAGTAAAGCGTCCGGATATCTCCGACGACATTATTTGGCGGAAATGCTTTTGCGAAATAACGGCGCAGTCAGGATCCGTGCCCACAAGTGAAAGCGCCTTTGCATTGGAATAATCGAGATCGGGGAAGAATATCATCATGGAATGCCATTCCCCGTTGCAAATGGTCGTGCGTGAGAGCAGCGGCAGGAAAAGTTCAGGCGCGGTATCCGGCGGTACCTTGATGCCAGCATTCAGAGTTTCGAAAAATGGATTGAAGAACTCTGGTGCAAACCCCTTCTCAACTGCCTTCTCCCGCATCGATTCTGAAATCTGCTGGAGGCGTCCCGACTCCTCCAGCCGCCGCCATTTCGACAGGCGTTCGGATAGTTTTTCTGCGGAAGGGGAAATGTCGGTTGGTGAAAAACAGTTTGTTCCCGGCAGGGCCTGTCGCAGTTGCGCTGCCAGCAGCTCGCCCCGTTTCAACACGCCGTCCTTAGATTTGCCGGTTACGATCAACATGGCTGGACGGGGGCCGGCCTGCCAGTTCCTATCGTAGCAGGCCTCTGACTTGAGTGTCATTTCAGAAGTCATGTCAAATTGCCGGATATCGTCATTGAATTTTATTTTTGTAAGAACAGGTATTGCTAAGATCATCATGACCGCCCAGACGGAGATGACAAGCGAATAGCGGTTGGTCGAAAGCCTTGGAATTGCAACATGGTATGGTCGCCTGTTTTTGTTTGAGAACAGCGGCGTGAGCAGGAAAATGGTCAGCAGCAGGCTGAGAAGCAGGCTTAATCCGGCATAAAATCCTATCTGTCTGAAGGCCTCGATGTCTGAAATCAGAAATAGCAGGAAGGCTCCCACGGTAGTGAGGCATGTAACGAGAAGCGGCAGGAACAGTTTTGCAACCCGGCGCAATCCGAATGTACCGGAAGACGCAGCATAGACGTGTGTGCCGTAATCGCCTACGGCAAGGCCGATTATCAGTCCGCCCATTCCGATGACGAAGAAAAGTGAATCCTTGAAGACAAGCGGCATAATAGCCATGACAATTACCGAAGCCAGGGTCGGCATCGCAGGAATTAGAAGGCTGCGGAGATCGCAATGGTAGAATATGATAAACAGCAATGTGAAAACTATAAATGATGTAATCGCAACTATTTTAACATCGGCCGTAATGATTGCTTCATTGTCGACAGAATGCTGGTTTGGGCTGATGATATCGAATGTTATGCCAGACGGACAATCACGGAGAGACTCCCTCAGCATTGTCAGGAGGCTACGGCTTCCGGCAGTATCAGCCGCGGAAATGTTTGATTCGAACAATAAAAGAGCCTTCCGTTCATCCAGGGAAACT
>JANYBI010000390.1 GCA_025360875.1 Lentisphaerota bacterium | reverse complement strand
GCGCTGCAATCGGAGCCTTCGCGGAAGCTGGGCACGACGGCGACGGTTGTTTCAGTACCGTCCGCCCGGCTGGCTGGCAGTGCCATCAACCGTCTCTACCGCGCGGCAGAGCTGTTCAACCTTGGGCAGACTTATTATCAGGAAGAGGGGGGGAGCCATGATGACGAGGAAGCCGCCTACTACTTCAAAAAATCTGCCGAGCTTGGAGATGCCCGCGCGCAGATCAGACTGGGGATGATGTATGCCAATGGTCGCGGAGTCCAGAAGGATTTCGACGAGGCTATTTACTGGATACGCCAGGCCTCCGATCTTGCGCAACTGTCATGGCATGACGCCGCAGTTGCGGAGGCCGTCTCCTGGTTGCAGGAAGCCTCCGGGCATGGCTATGTGCCTGCGCAACGAACGCTTGAGTTGATGGAGGGCAGCGGGAGCTATAGCGGAGCCGGTGCGGACAAGTCCGTTTTTTGGTTCAGAAAACCTGCTGTTTCCGGCGATGCCGGGTGGCATTCAGTCCTTCGTCGCAATCTCCCGGCAGGGGTGGCAGGGCAAGTACATCCATACACAATGCCCGTGGCGAACCCGGCATTGAAAATAAACGTGGCCGCCTGATACAGCATGATGCGCGAGCAGGAAAAAACAGATTCGCCATGGTATGCCCGGCCCGGATCAGACCCGCCGGACATCATCAGGCGCGTCGTTCTTCCTGCGCTGTTGTCTTTGTTGGTTTTTGCTGTTGCACTGAGCATTACCGTATATCTGTGGAAACATACGAAGGAAACTGTTGCGCAGGAGATGCAGGCAAGATTCGATTCGCGCGTGCGGGAAATTACCGACCGCGTCGAGCATCAGTTGACGAGCTATGTACTGGTGTTGCGCGGGGCGAAAGGATGGCTACTTACTTCAAATCACGCAGGGCGGGACAGGTTCAGGGATTACATAGACACGCTGCATTTGCAGGCCAATTATCCGGGCATACAAAGCGTGGGGTATCTGGTTTTCGCGCCTGAAACGGAACGCGCGATTTATTCCATAGTCGGCGATCAGTCGCAAAGGGGGCGTGCGCAAGACGAGTCACTGTGCCGCGCCGCGCTGGAGCATGTGCGAGACCCGGACAAAGGGTTCATAACCGGCAAGTTGGCGCTGGCTGGATCCATCACCGGATTCCTGATGTGTGCGCCCATTTACGTGGCAGATGCCAGGCGCGGCACGGCGGAATCCCGTGGCACGAATATCACCGGCTGGGTGACCATGCGTTTCGGCATGGAAGGCCTGATGTTCGGAATACTGGGCGACCTTTATCAGGATGCAGCTATTGCGATCCATGATGGCGAGGAAGTCTCTGACCAGAGGCTGATGTACCAGAACGGCGTTAGCGTTCATCCGGGCGAACAATTTTCCGCCGTCAAGCACATTGAAGTCGCCGGACATTACTGGACGCTGACTGTCGTCCAGAAAGATTCCGGATTGCCGGGCGGCAGGGAAGAGGCGCAGCTTGTCCTGTATGCGGGAGTCGGCATAAGCCTGCTGTTGTCCATCCTGTCCTGGGTGTTATTGACGGGCTGGGCGAAGGCCATCAGGACAGCCGCCAGCATGGATAGCGAGCTTGTCGAACGCAGGCGGACGGAGAAGGAGCTGCGGCTTGCCGCTACGGTATACGAAACCATGGACGAGGCCGTGACGGTAACCGATTCGAGAAACCGTTTTGTTTCCGTCAACCCGGCGTTTACGGCGATTACCGGCTACTCCAGAGACGAGGTGCTTGGAAAAAATCCAAGCATGCTTTCCTCCGGACTGCAATCGCCGGAATTTTACCGCGAGATGTGGGAGTCGCTTGATAGCACAGGCGCATGGCAGGGCGAAATATCCAACCGGCGCAAGAACGGCGAGGTTTATGTCGAATGGCTGTCCATCAAACGGATTGCAGGCAAGGTGAACAGTTCCTCTTACTACATCGCGGTATTTTCCGATATCAGCAAGCGCAAGGCCGCTGAGAACCTGTTGCGGGAAAGCAGCGAAACCCTGCACTCTGTTCTCGAGACGGCAATGGATGCCGTTGTGCTGACCGATTCCTTCGGGATCATTACCGACTGGAATGCGCGCGCGGAAGATATTCTTGGCTGGAGCAAGGAAGAAGCCTGCGGGCGCGATCTGCAAGACATGATTATCCCGTTCCGCTATCAGGACGGGAGTGTCAGCAACCTCCGGCAATTCCTGATGCTCAGGAACGGTACTGCGACGCATACCTTGATCGAGACGACTGCCATCCATCGCGACGGGCGTGAGTTTCCGGTCGAGCTGACGGTGTCCATGATCCGGATCAGGGGCAAGCGCGCCTTCAGTTGTTTCATCCACGATGTCAGCGCAAGGCGCGAACGCGACGATGCCTTGCGCATTGCGAATGTAAAGGCCGAGGCCGCCAGCCGCGCGAAGAGCGATTTTCTTGCCAACATGAGCCACGAAATCCGTACGCCGATGAACAGTATTCTGGGCATGGCCTATCTGGCGCTCAAGACAGAGCTAAACCTGAAGCAACGTGACTATCTGGAAAAAATCCATTACTCCGGCCAGCACCTGCTGGGCATCATCAACGACATTCTGGACTTTTCAAAAATCGAGGCCGGAAAGCTCAAAATCGAAACCGTAGACCTGAACCTCCACAAGGTGGTTGAAAATATCACCAACATGCTGGGCGGAAAAGCGGCGGAGAAAGGGCTGAACCTCAGCTTCCTGATTGACCCGGATGTTCCTGCCCACCTTCGTGGTGATTCCTTGCGGCTGGGGCAGGTACTGATCAATTACGTCAGCAATGCCATCAAATTTACCGGGACGGGCGGCATCACCATACATGCGAGAAAAATCGAGGAGAGCACGGGCAATGTCCTG
>JANYBI010000374.1 GCA_025360875.1 Lentisphaerota bacterium | reverse complement strand
GCAGAGGTCTACAAGATACCGCTGACCGACATCAAGCTCAGCACCATGCTCTCCTTTGACGAGAAGCAGAAGACCGGAATTTATATCGACAGGGCCAGGCTGACCTTCAACAAGGGGGAATATCTTGATTTCAGCGGCGAGGTGGACCATAAGGCGAAGAAGATTACCGGTGATCTCTCCGGCAGGATCATAGCCACCAGGTTCCATCCTCTGCTCGATGAGAAGACCAGGGCCTTCATCGATCCTATCGTAAAACTTGGCGATGAACCCCTATCCTTCTCAGGACACATAGAAAAAATCACACCTGACATCAAGGGCATACAGGCCAGCGCATCGGTAAAATTCCCCTCCGTCAGGATCTATGACGCGGCCTACAAGGACATCTCCGCGACGGTTTCCGTCGACGGCCTGACGATCAAGGCAAAAGACATTCTGGCCGCCACCCCGGAGGGCAACAGGATTGACGGCGAATTGGAACTCAATATCCCGGATGATCATGCCTATATCTCCCTCCATTCCTCAGGAAATCCGGCATTCGTCTACAAGACTTCCGAGGGGAAAGCGCGGGTGTTCATGGAATCCCTGTACAACAAGATCAAATGGCCGGAAAAAAACGAATCGGTCGAGATGAATGCAAGAGTAAACTTCTTCATGAAACCCAAGCCCTGCTTCTACCTGGTCGGCGATATCGTGCTCTGCAATTTCTCCTACAACGGAGTCCCTTTCGACTATGGAAGCTGCGCATACACGCTCGACTCCAACCAGATGTCGCTTCTGCCCAGGGTCGTCCTCCAGCAGGGCAAGAACAGCGCCCTCATATCGCTGGCATACGACAACAGGGTCGACCTGGATATCTTCCCGCACTCCGACATGTTCAACATCCCTTCAAAGGGAACTGACAAGCTGTACTTCGATGTAGACAGCACCCTCCCTGGCAACAGCATCTTGAAATTCCTTGTTCCGGACTGGAAACACGACCGGCTCGACATGTCAGGCAGTTCCCCTGTCAAAGTCTCCGGAATGATCGATTTTGTAAACTCCGCAAATACGTGCTTCGAAGCAAAGCTTACGGATGGGCAGGGCGAATGGAGCGGAATCCCGATGAAAAAGATCACGACCGCCATCACGATGAAAAACCGGGTTGTCGAAGTAAAGGATCTCACTGCTGAGCTCTTCAATGGCGATCTCGCATTTGCCTACACCTACAACATCGCGGACAATAAGGGAAAGATATCCATAAACGTGGACAAGGCTGAATTCGCGCCATTGGTCAAAAATCTTGGATTCACAGATTTCGCGACAAAGAAAATTGGCTCACTGACAGGTGATATGCTTGCAGATCTCAGCTATAATGAGAAAGACGAGCTGCTGATGGATGGGAAGGGCAAGATGTCGCTGAAGGATGCCGACATCCTGGATATCCCTGTCCTCAAGGGCTTCACTGAAATCCTCGGCAAAAGCGTAATAAGCAGCGAATGGGGCGAGATAAGTTCCGCTGACTGCAATTTCACCCTTGAAAAAGACCATTTCAAATCTGACTCCGTCCAGACCAATGGCAATGCGATCGCCCTTTCGGCTGAAGGCAAGTATTACTGGAACACCAGCGAAACCGACTTCAAAGTAAGGGCAAAAATCCTGAAGAACATCCTGCCATTTGAACTTGTGTCAAAATTCATGGACCCTCTTTCATGGGCGCTTGAAGCCCGCCTGTATGGGAAAGGAAAAGATATCAAGTGGGAACAGAGCAGCAGCATAAAAAGACTTTTCAAATAAGCAGGCAACAATGTAACACAGGCATCTTGCCTGTGTCTAATTATTAAATCACAAATCACAGGCAAGATGCCTGTGTTACATTTTTTCAAACCCAACACAATAATATCGCGTTTAATGCGTTTAATACCGTATAATAACCAATAGGAGGAATGAAATATGAAAAGTGCTCTTCTCAGGAAAATCTCGGTGTGTGTCCTTGCGTTCGCGTTCATCGCCGGAACCGTTCTGGCCGGAACAACTGTGAACACAACCAACAAGAACAACAAAACAGACCCCAAGAAGGAACAGAAGAAGGACAAGACCACACAGGTCTCATGGACCGGCACTATCACCATCGATACCGATATTGCAGGCAAAGAGACCATCAGTTTCACCAATGACAAGGACATGCAGAAGTATACTGTGATGATTGATGACACCACCAAGAAGACCATCGGCGACATCAAGACCAACAGCAAGGTCCAGATAAAGGGCTCCTACGTGGAAAAGGTCGATGGCACGGCTTATCTGAAGTTGACCGAATGCAAGATTGCCGAGGAGAAGGCGGCAAAAGAGAAGGCGAAATAGTCCCGGTTTTCACGGGATTGTCTCGGGGAACGCCCCGAGGCACTATGCGCTCGGGGCAATGTATTAATGCAGGGTCGTCTGCTTGCCCCGCCGGATGCCTGGGTCTCGCCGGCAATGTAGAGTTCGCCGTCTCGGCGAAGAATCTTAATTACCTTGCCGGAGACTTGTGCGCCTATGGCATACAGGCAACTCTACATCCCGAAGAAGTCATATGCCTTCGGCAGAGCCTGATGCTTGAATTCTGTTAACCGCTCAAAGCAGCGTACCGCATTCACAGTCCATGATAAATTCCATACTCCTGCGGAGGACACTTTCCAAAATCCAAACAAGTTCCAAGTTTCAAATCCTAAACACGCAAACTAATCCTCCTTCGGAGGACCAACGACTATTTCCTAATTTTACCGTTACATATCAAGTATATGTTGGAGTCCAAGCTTTAGCTTGTCTTCCATCCTAAATGCTTGGAATTTCATCCGTAACAGCCAAAACAGTTAGCTCACTATTTCCGCAAAAGCCAAACCTTGCCAGTCTCCCCAGCTGAGCTTGGGGTTTACCGTTAAATTCTCCCTTGTCCGTGACTTGTGCGCCTATGGCGTACGGACAACTCTACATTACTCCCATTCGACGTTGGACGTTCGACCTGTCCGCCATTTTGTCGCGCCGTAGCATCTTCGCGAAGGCGGAAGCCTCTTAGCGGCGGCGGATTCACAATGTAGCACAGGCATCTTGCCTGTGATTTGGGATTGGCGATTTAATAATTAGACACAGGCAAGACCTGTGCTGAGCTTGTCGAAGTATGCCTGTGTTACATTTCTTCACTTCGCCATTCGTCTGTTCATCATCCTCTCCACTGCCGCCTGATTCCTTCATACAGCGCAACTGCGACTGCGTTCGCAAGGTTCATGCTGCGGGCATGTTTCCCGGACATGGGGATCGTATACATTTCCTCGAGATACTTCGTATAAAATTCCCTGGGGAAGCCGCTTCCTTCATTCCCAAAGACAAGGAATGAGCCGTTTTCGTACGGACAATCCCAATATTTCTTTTCCCCTTTAGTGGAAAAGAAATATAATTTGGAAGAATTGTTCAGCTTGAAAAATTCGCCAGTGTTCTCATACTCAAGAGTACCGATTTCTTGCTTTCAAGAAGCAGACTCTTTATCCGTTAATTTAGCCAGTTCGAGCGACAAGTCAACAAGCTCGAGACTCATCTCCTTGAAGTCCCGATAGTTTT
>JANYBI010000315.1 GCA_025360875.1 Lentisphaerota bacterium | reverse complement strand
CGCAAACCGATTAAGGAAATCTGTAAGCGTTAAGCTTGACAGATTGAGACTGAAAGAGATTCTTCCTCATAAGTAGTAGGGCGGTTTTTAAACCGCCAACCAACCGTCGGGTTAAAACCCGACATACTTTCAAGGACAAACAGCCTCGATTTACTCAACTTAACAGTTACGTAAATCTCGAAATAGGATCTATAAGAAGGAACACCCGGACCGGCACGCGGAGGGTTGGTTCTTTGTGCCAGCACGGGTGTTCCAAAAACTAATGGAATCTCCTTTAAATTTCTATCCTTAACTTATGGCAACGGATCAAGTCCTTTCTTGTCCTTGTCGATCAGCAGCTGGTCGAATCCATAGCTGTTCGTTTCTCCGGCCTCAACTGTCTTCTCATTGACTTCCTTCATTTCCTTGGCAATATTCTCCGGTACCGTCGCATTAGGCGCTGCCGGAAGGCATTCGACTATTGCCACTATCTGGGACTTCTTTGTTGTCTCCGATTCACTTCCCAGCAGCCAGCCAAGCCCGGGAATGTCGCCAAGCCATGGAAGCTTGTTCACGCTCCGGACGACGGCTTTCTTGTCGATTCCTCCGATCACGAACTTGGTGCCTCCATTATCGACCATGACCTGGGTGCTGATCTCGCTCTTCGATACCCTGGGAGTTCCGTCGCTTTTGAACCCTATCAGGTTGTTGTTGAGCAATGCGATGTCAAGCGTGGTAGCCTTTTCACAGACGACAGGTCTCATTGTCATGACAAAACCATAGCTGTTAATGGCCGTGTCGGTCTTCCTGTTCTTGTAGTTCGTGAAATTCTGGTCTGCCTGCCAGCTTGTGACAGGAACCCATGAGTAGCTGGATGTCACGCTGTTGGCAGCTGTCGGATCAACTCCGACCGTTGTCGCCGTGCACAGCTGGATGACTGCATTGTAGCAGTTAACCTTGTGCCCTATGTTCTGTCCGGCCTTCCCCAGAAAGTATGTACCTGAACCGGTATATGTCTGTATCTCGGCTGTATAATAGTAACGGTATCCGTCAAAGCTGCGCGACAGCATGAAGTTGCCGGTAAATGGCGCGTTTACAGTTATTGAATTGCCCTGCTTGTCGGTAGCGGAGAACATGTACTGCGAATCGACGCCTGCCGCGGCTGCAGTACCGTCAGGATTGATGGTCTGTCCCGTCAGCTTTATATAGTCGAACATCGTCACGTCAGGGATTTTCTCCCCGTCCTGGTAGTTGGCCATGCTGGTCGAGCATTCAACATATCCCTCCTGGGCGTTCATAATGGCCATTTCACCGGACGTGATCACGTGGGCCTTTGACTTGCTCACGAGGAAATCAAGATACTTGGTGTTCCATTTCGGATTGAACTTAATATACTTGACCTGCTGCTTGCCCATGTCGGGCAGGCTGACGATGTTGTTCGCGAAATCCCACTGGTAGCCGGTCCTGTTCGCCAGAGAGAACAGATCTGATCCCGGACCGTTCTTCCATGCCTGGAAATCCACGCCGATCTGTCCGTCGTTCTCCGCGTCGATCTCATAGATAGTATATTTGACCGAGACTTCAGTAGTCGGAGTGTCGTATTGCTTTATCATATCGTTTATGGTCTTGACCTGATACTTCGGCACATTGAACAACAGGGCATTGAGATTCTTATCGACTCCAACCTTGTCACGGCCTCCCTCCAATTCGGAAGGATCGTCCTTATGGTTCAAGCCGACATTCCTCAGCACCGTGTAAAGCCAGTTCGCATCGCAGTACTTCGGGAAATATGCGTAATATGCGTTTCCCGGAGTAGATTTGATCTTCGGCTGGTCGAGCATCGCCACCATGTCGTCGAATCCCATCCCGTTCGCCTGCTTGCCGAACCTGTAGTCCTCAGCAGATACGATAAGCGCACCGGTTCCATCGTTATACTTGATGCATTCGACTTTCGTTATGTTTGACTTCACCTCTCCGTTGGTCTGCCTTTCAAAGTCCTCGGCGATCCTCTTCGCCTTGACGGCCTCGCGGAAATACGGACGCAGCTCGTACGGATCCGCATTCTTGAGGAGATAGACCTTAGTTATGATGTTCGGATCATTGTTCGCCGAGATCAGGTGGAGCATCTTCGTGTCATCCTTGATATCGACCCTCAGATGAGTCTGGATCTGGCTTCCCAGGGGGGCAGACTCGGGAGTAGGTCCGAAATTGGAGTCTGCAAATGCGGCATATGGCAGCATGGCAGCAGCACCGATAATCACTGGATATGCGATATTTTTTCTTATTTTCATTGTTATTCCTCCTTTTTGGAAAATTTATTTCTTTTCTTCTGGTTTTACTGCATCCACTGCTTTGGCATCTACCGGTTTTGCCGCTTCGGCGGGCTTGGCATCCGGGCTCTTCACTTCAGCCTCGGCTTTTGTTCCGGCCTTCAGCATCTCTGCCGCGGACACCACTTTGCCCGCCCATTCCGAGAGAGATGTCTCCGGCCTTATCGGCTCAGCTTTCACGGTCACATACACCTTTGAAACGCTCTTGGACACGTTTGTTGAACCGAATATGTATTTCAGGATAGGGATGTCGCTCAGTATCGGCATGCCGTTCTCCTGTTTGACCTCCTGCTCCTTGGTATATGAAGTGAGAAGCTTCTCACCTCCGGCATCAAGAGTGATCCAGGAGTGGAACTGCGATGAATTCTGCACGGGAGTACCGTTGCTGATCTTCTCGACGGTATCCATCACGTTCAGCACCCATCCGAACTCCAGGGCGGCCGTCTTGTCACCCTTGTCATTGAAGTTGATGACAGGTACCCTGATATAGAAATAATAATCGGCGTCGGCCGTATCGACCCTTGTATTCTGGTCGACGTTCTTCTGTATGTTCTGATAGCTCGGGGTGAATCTGATCTTGTACTTCGCCCCGTCATAGTTGCCTACGCCGGGATCAGGGGAGATAAAGTCATTCACCACTGTCAATGTCCCGGATGTCGCTATCTTGGCCTTTCCCTTCTGGGCAAGCAGCTTGATGAACGTCATGTCGATATTTGGTGCGACCATGAATCCGCCCCAGGAATGCGATGCCAGGTTCGAAGCATCCAGCATGTTCGTCCAATTGCTGTTCTGTGACAGGAACCTTGAATTCAGGAAATCGTACCCTGCGTTGAAGATGTTGGCTCCAGGCCCGTTCTTCCAGGCGACATAGTCGATGCCAAGCTCCATGAGATCATTATCGTTCACCTCGTAGACATTCAATGTCAGCTGCACCTGCGGCACGGGCCTGTCAAATGCCTTGAACCAGTCGAGCGACGTGTTCCCGTAGGAACTTGAATCCTTCCAGTAGAACATGCTCGTCGACGCGTCAAAGAAATATTCTCCGTCGCCATTGGTGATCGTATGCCCGATAACCTCCATTTCAGATGAAGCGCGGTATTTCGGACAGAATACAAACCTGTAGATGCCGGTTCCTTCGACCGTGGAATTGTTCTCATCCATCTTTCCGGCCCTGTCAAGCTTCGCCACCATGTCATCGATGAATGGAACCATCGCGGTTGGCATGTTGACAGCCAGGAATTCCTTCTTGCCTTCAGGAAATGACAGCCTGTCGACGCTTGACTGGTTGTAGTACCTTTTCACGGCGCCCTGAACAAAAGGGGTGAGGTCCGCCGCCTTGATGTTCTTGAGATCATAGACCTTTGACGACATATAGGTCTGGTCACGGTCCTCAACAATTTTGATCTCCCTCTGCTCCTGTGCGCATACTATCAGCGTGAACGCAAAGAAATATGCGAACACAAGCAACGACGCAATCTTCCATTTCCTCATTTTCATAATGCCTCCTGGTTTGTTTGAAAAACGGAAAGTCCTTTAGCAATGCCCATGCCATCTTTGATTTTATAATCATAACACCTTTACCATAAACATGATATAGCACAATACAATATTGTCGCCTTTGTTATTTAATGTTACATTATTGTAATTATTAACAATTGTTATGCGCATATTTGTAATTATTAGGAATTCTAGAGCAGAACGTACGCTCCCAGCCTCATCTTCATATGATATTTCGCGGCATAAGTCCACAATCTGATATCATAATTGTATATCTATGGCAGGTCCGGAAAAATACCATGCGCTTGAACTACATTTATAAATTGTTGTATACGTTATTGTTACACAGTTCATCTATCCAGTTGGCACGCGCCTTGCTAAATACCATCAATCACAAGTTTAAAACATGCGGCATGGGCCGTTGACAACAAAGAAAGGAAAAGAACATGAGAAAGAGGAATTGGATTTTGGGAATGCCTCTGTTAGCCGTTCTCGGATCCGGCATGGCCGGCCTGGCTGGCGCAGAGGAAACCGTAGCTCCGCCTGTGGCCGCGGCCGCGGCTGCAGTCGCCCCTGTGATAAACAGCGGTGACACGGCGTGGCTGCTCGCGAGCGCCGCACTGGTGATGCTGATGACCCCGGGACTCGCCTTCTTCTACGGAGGACTCGTAAGGAGGAAAAACGTCCTCTCGGTCCTGATGCAGTGCATGATCATTCTGTGTCTTGTAAGCATCCAGTGGGTCCTTTTCGGGTATAGCCTGGCATTCGGTCCGGACATAAAGGGGCTGATAGGCGATCTTTCCTGGTTCGGCCTGAACGGGGTCGGACTTGAACCGCACGCGGTATATGGGACTACGGTACCGCATCAGGCCTTCATGATATTCCAGGCCATGTTCGCGGTCATAACGCCGGCCCTCATTATCGGAGCGTTCGCTGAAAGGATAAAGTTCATACCTTTCTGCATATTTACGCTCCTGTGGTCAACTATCGTGTATGATCCGGTCTGCCACTGGGTATGGGCTGACAAGGGCATACTTGGAACTTTCGGAGGAATGGGAGCAGTCGACTTCGCCGGAGGAACCGTAGTACATATAAATGCGGGAATGGCGGCACTCGCCGCAGCCCT
>JANYBI010000301.1 GCA_025360875.1 Lentisphaerota bacterium | reverse complement strand
CCTCCCCATGCCGTATCTTCCCGCCGCTGAGCATCTCAATCTTGTGCGCCGACCAGTGTCCGAAATCGAGCGGCCGCGCGCTTCCGAATTCGAAAGGATCACCGCTGGTCTGGATATGGTTGACATGAAGTTCGGCGCAGCGTCTGACAAGTTTTTCCATAACCGGCCTGTCGCGCATTCTCAGCTTCTCAGTATTTTTACAGAGCCAGCCGAAAAAGACAGCATTCTTGATCATGGACACCTTGAAGGCTTCGGCAACACCGGAGACCCAGTCGCGCTGGCCAAGCGTGTCCAGGAAGTTGAAATCATTTATGACAGCGAACGGAGGGGCGAAGGTGCCGATGAAATTCTTGATGCCGAACATGTTTATCCCGTTCTTCACGCCGACTCCTGAATCGTCCTGCGCCAGGACTGTGGTCGGAATGCGGATCTGCCTGATCCCGCGATGCACTATTGATGCGGCGAACCCGACAGTATCCAGGAACGCCCCGCCTCCGACAATGCATATGAACGACTGGCGGCAGAGGTGGCTTTCCCCCATCACGCGGCAGAGCTCCGAGATTATCTCAAACGATTTCCAGTCCTCGCCGCCGTACTTGATGACCGGTTCACAGACGAGTCTCATGGACTTCTCATGTTTTTTGCAGTATCCGAGTATGTCGTCCGCGATTTTCGGATGCAGGGCAAGGACGCCATGCTCAATTGCGAATATCACATCGTGGCGGCGACGCCTCTCCCTGGAAGAGATAATTTTACCGAGAAGGGAATTGCCGCTCGAGAAAACCCCTCTGGTGAAATGCACCTTGTAATCGTATTCGACATTCACCTTGACTGAAAGCATAGGCAATTCCAAGTATTAGAGGTTCCCTTTATTTGTAAAGAATATAATTCATGTTAGATTTTTTGCTCATTTCAACAACTATAAAATTCAGGATTTAACTAATGAATGCATTAACTTCAAGATTTCCCATGGTCATCCTTCTCGCCCTCCTCACGGCGGCACTGCTGATTTCAGGCTGCTCCTCCGTCAAGAAGGAGAACAATGAGAAGACAATTGTAGAACTCGTCGAACACATTAAAAAAACAGGTCTGACTATCGATTCGGCCCAGCCCACGCTGTACGACATGATTTTGGCGTCGGACGGACTTGTGCTGAAGATAGATGGCGGCGACATCCAGCTTTTCAAATATGACACCAAGATAAGACAGCAGAAGGACAAGCTCGCCAGGATCAAGGATAAGAACACGATCATGATACTCGGTGTCGAATTCCCCGCGATGGTAAACGGCTCTTTCGTAATGCTCAACTATAAGGGCCATATTGACGAGCTCAAGATCATTGATGCGTTCGAGAGCTTCTGATGTAAATATTCACTGAAGCTCCTGCTTAATTGAATATTTACTTCTGCTGTTATTTTTTTCACAAAAACGCTATTTTCCCCTTTGTATTTCAATTATGTCGACCTAATATACGGAGTTTGATTTTTTCAAATCATTTTAACCCAATTAAATAAGGAAGAAGGAATCTATGGCAAGCAAGAAACATGTCTATTTCTTCGGCAGCGGAAAGGCCGAGGCGAAAGGGAAGGAACTCACAAAGGACTATCTCGGCGGAAAAGGCATCGGACTGATGGAAATGACCAGCATAGGTCTTCCGGTTCCGGCAGGCTTCACGGTCAGCATCCCCACCTGCGAAGAGTATTACAAGCTGGGGCAGAAGTTGCCGAAGGGACTCGAAGCCGAAGTCAAGGAAGCGCTGGCCAAGCTCGAAAAGAGCTGTGGCAAGAAACTGGGCGACGTGAATGATCCTCTGCTGGTGTCGGTCCGTTCCGGTGCCGCCCGTTCCATGCCCGGAATGCTTGAGACCATCCTCAACCTCGGGCTCAACGACGTCAGCGTCGAAGGCCTTGCGAAGAAGACCGGCAATCCCCGCTTTGCCTATGACTCATATCGCCGCTTTATACAGATGTTCTCCACCACCGCCATGGGGCTCTCCAAGGAACCGATGGAGGAGATGCTGCACCACATGAAGAAGAAGGTCGGCGTCAAGAACGACACCGAGCTTTCCGCCACTGACCTCAAGGAACTCTGCAACGAGTTCAAGGCGTTCTACAAGAAGAACAAAGGCGATGAGTTCCCGCAGGATCCGATCAAGCAGCTGTGGGGCGCCATCATGGCCGTCTTCAACAGCTGGGAAGCGCAAAAGGCGGTGGATTACCGTCGTATTGAGAAGATCACCGATCTGAAGGGGACCGCCGTCAACATCGTACAGATGGTTTTCGGAAACAAGGGCGACAAGTCCGGCACCGGCGTGGCCTTCACCCGCGACCCGAACAGTGGCGAAAACGTGTTCTACGGCGACTGCCTGATCAACGCCCAGGGCGAAGACGTAGTGGCCGGTATCCGTACCCCGATGAAGCTCGCCGAACTGGGCAGTCGCCTGCCGGTGGCCTACAAACAGTTCTGCCAAGTCCGCAAGCAGCTTGAAAAATACTACAAGGAAATGCAGGATCTTGAATTCACAATCGAAGACGAGAAGCTCTACATGCTTCAGTGCCGCACAGGCAAGCGTCTGCCAGCCGCCGCGTTCAAGATCGCGGTGGATATGGTCAAGGAGAAGCTCATCACCAAGGAAGAGGCTATCTCCAGGATCACCCCCGAGCAGATCGAGGGCGTTTTCTATCCGGTTATCGATGTCAAGGCTGTTGGAGCCGCCAAACTTAAAGAACTCAAGATCGCCACCGGCATCGACGCCGTTCCCGGTGCGGCCACAGGAAAACTCGTCTTCACCGCAGCCGAAGCCGAAGCGCTGGCGGCCAAGGGCGAACGGGTTATCCTCATCCGCAAAGAGACCTCCCCGGAAGATGTCGGCGGAATGCACGCTGCCCAGGGAATTCTCACCGCCACCGGCGGCAAAACCTCGCACGCGGCGGTCGTAGCCCGCGGCTGGGGCAAGTGCTGCATCGTCGGATGCGAAGCCCTCGATATTGATGACAAAGCCAAGACTGTCAAGGTCGGCGGCAAAGTCTATAATCAAGGCACCGAGATCACCCTCAATGGAACCACCGGCGAAGTCTTCACTTCGATGCTCCCGCTCGTCAAACCCGAGCAGTCCGCCGAGTTCAAGACACTTCTCAAGTGGTGCGACGAGATCCGTTCACTGAAGGTCCGCACCAACGCCGACACCCCTGAGGACAGCATCAAGGCCATCGAGCTCGGCGCCGAAGGCATCGGCCTCTGCCGCACTGAGCACATGTTCTTCTGCACCGAGGAACGCGTGATCGCCATTCAGGAGATGATCCTCGCCGAGACTGTTGCCGCCCGCGAGAAAGCTCTCGCCAAGCTTCTTCCTTTCCAGCGCAAGGACTTTGAGGGCATCTTCGCGGCCATGAACGGCAAACCCGTCACCATCCGCCTCATCGATCCGCCGCTTCATGAATTCACCCCGAAGTTCGAGGACGGCAAGCCAAAAAATGCCGCGCTCGTGGCGAAACTCGTAAAAAGCACTGGCATGTCGGCGGCTGAGATCGAGGCCCGCAGCGACAAGCTTCACGAGTTCAACCCCATGCTCGGGCACCGTGGATGCCGTCTCTGCATCTCCTACCCGGAAATCCTGACCATGCAGGTCACCGCCATCATTGAGGCCGCTGTCAATATGGGCAAGAAAGGAATCAAGGTTCTTCCTGAGATCATGATTCCGCTCACCATGGACAAGAAAGAACTCAGCATCCTCACAGCCCAGACTAAGACCATTGCCGACGCCATCATCAAGAAGGCCGGCTCAAAGGTCCAGTACATGGTCGGAACGATGATCGAGATCCCGCGCGCCGCGCTCCTCGCCGACCAGGTTGCCGAGGTCGCCGAGTTCTTCTCCTGCGGTACCAACGACCTTACCCAGATGACCCTCGGCCTCTCACGCGATGATGCTGGCAGCTTCCTCCCAGCCTATGTGATGGGCGAGAAAGACGGTGGCAAGGCCATTTTCGCCGATGACCCATTCGTCTCGCTTGATCAGTCCGGCGTCGGACAGCTTGTCCAGATGGCCATTGAGAAGGGCCGCAAGACGCGTCCCGGTCTCAAGGTTGGAATCTGCGGCGAGCACGGCGGCGAAGCCAAGAGCGTGAAGTTCTGCCACAAGGTCGGCATGAACTACGTCTCCTGCAGCCCGTACCGCGTTCCGATCGCAAGGCTCGCGGCCGCACAGGCCACGATAGCCGACAAGGCAAAGAAGAAATAGTTCTTCACAAAATAAAAAAGCCAGGGGCGCAATAAAATGCGCCCCTTCTTTTTTATAAGCTTGACTTTTAGCTAAACTAAGTTAAACTAACTATATAAAAGGGAGAACACATATGATCCAGGTGAACACACATGAGGCCAAGACCAATCTTTCATCCCTCCTGGCAAAAGTGGAGTCGAATGGGGAGCTTGTATGGATCTGCAGGAACGGCAAGGCGATAGCCGAACTTCGTCCTATTAAATATTCCACCAACCCGATGAAGCAGGATGCAAAGCTCAAAAACGTGAAATTCAACGAAAGTCCGGTACTTCCCCTTTCCGAAGAAGACTGGCCGCAGGATGCAAGGTGATCAGGGATCGGGAGATTGGATGAATGGATGTCTGGATGGATTTAAATACCATATGAAGAAATAATAAAATTGACAGGATAACTGGATTTATTCGCCTTGGCGAATTTGCAGGATAAATTGAATTCAAAATCCCGTAATCCTGTCAAAACGATTCTGATGTTCCATATAATTAAGGAATTGAAACCATGTATCTGCTTGACACCTGCACATTCATGTGGCTTGTGGCCGACCAGGCACAGCTGTCGGAAAAAGCCGTCCAGCTTATCCAGAAGCATCCGCAGAGCCTTTTCATCTCATCCATCTCTGCCTTTGAAATAACCATCAAGCATAACAAGAAACGGATAGTTCTGCCGGAAAAACCTGAAAGATGGATAGCGGAGGCGCTTTCATTCCACAATGTGAAGGAAATACCGTTGGATACCAGGATTGCCGCGGCATCAGCATCACTTCCATTCATACACAACGACCCGTGCGACAGATTCATAATAGCCACGGCAAAATTGAACGACATGTCCATAATCACATGCGATTCAGTCTTCCCGAAATATCACGGCATAAACGTGATTTGGTGAAGGTATAATATTCCCGGGTTCAAATGTTTTGCCTTTTCTTTGAAGGGAACCTTCAAAGAAAAGTACCAATTCGAATACTGATGCCACCAAGCAAAGAACAGCCCTTACGGGCTTAATCCGCTTGAGGCGGACTAACTACAAGCTTATTCAAACGCATGAATTATGTTTGTAGTCAAGCCATTATTGGCTGTGAGAAAAGAACACGCAATAATGCGTTAACTACGAACGAAATTCTGATCTGCTCCTCCCTCAGTTATTCCGGGTCTGTCGTCTGATTACTGATTCAATTCCATCTCCGACTTGTCCGCCGTAGCCTCGAGGCGAAGGAGGATTCTCCGATACGCCGGATCGCCGTCTCAGGTTTTCATCACCTCCCCCTCCACTCCCTGGGCGACACGCCTGTCTGCTTTCTGAAATGCCTGTTGAAGCTGGAAAGGGTCTTGAATCCGGACTCGTAGGCGATCATGCCGATCGGCTTCCTGCTGTTCTTGAGTTCCGCGGAGGACATTACGACCCGGACCTGGGTCAGATACTGCACAGGTGATTTTCCAAGAGCCTTCTCAAAAAGCCTCCTGAAATGCGTGAGGCTCAGTCCGCTCAGCCTGGCAAGATCCCTGACCTTGATCTTTTCGGTATAATGGTTGGTTATGTAGGCAACCGCCTTCTGGATGCGCTGGAGGGTGTCGGGCTCGAAACAGGAACGCATTGTCGTTTTTGAAGCTGCTGGCGCAGCGCCAAAAACGACTCTAAGCTCGGACATTAAAAGACAAAGAATGGAAATAATTCTTTCCTTTTTATACGGTGTCTTTCCATAGTGAATCCCAGTTATCTGTTTCACCAGCGAACATATCTCCGGATGCTTTGAGACGGGAACGATATTGTTAAACTTCGGCCCATTAAGATAATCGGTCCGGGCTATCTCGGAATTCTGGAATGCAGGATACAGGATCTTTTCAAGATTAACATATATCCAATACCAATGGCTGCTGGTGCCTTTCGTGCTCTGCGCCAGATGCATTTCCCTGTTCGTTATAATGGAGGCGTCGCCGGCATGGTACGGGAGGACCTTGTCCTCGACCACGAATATTCCGCTGCCGTCGAGGCATATTCCAAACTCGATCACATTGTGAGCATGGAGCGCCGTGATCTCCATATCGCGCTGCTCGAACAGCGGAGATACTGCAAAAGGAAATTCCTCTGGAAGCCTGATCTCCGAGTACCCGAACCTATATGATGGTCTTTTCTGCATAGTTTATGGCACTTTTAGCGTTGTTATATCAATAATATACCATAACTTGTGTACAAGTAAATTCCAGATTCCAAAATCCAAGCTCCAAACTGGATTGTCTGAATATTGGAAAGTCTGAAGCTTGTTTGAAGTTTATTTGTAATTTGAAGTTTGAATTTTAATAAATCCGGAGGATTAAAATGGTTATCACAGGCTGGGATTCGGGAGTCAAGCTTCTGAAAAGCGAAATCGAACAGGCTGAATATGAAGGATTCATCGTACCGCAGGAACTGAAAGATGAGATATGCTCGTTGAACGATGTCTATGACGCAAACAACGAATACAAAATCATGGAGTTTACGGAAAAGCTCAAGAACCTTCCGAAGGATCCAAAGTTCAAATATGTCCAGCCAAACGATCTCGAGGGGATCAGGAAGGAACGGCCGTCAGGACCTAGACAGCTGAAGATGAATTACTCCGACGCCGAACTCCTCGACCGCATGCACGGCGCATGGACGGGCCGCGCCTCAGGATGCGCGCTCGGGAAACCGGTCGAAGGACTCGGCATGGGCGGAAAGAAGGAGCTCGGTCTCAATGGACGCAAAGCGATAAGGCTTTATCTCAAGAACCGAGGACAGTGGCCGCTCGATTATTACTTCAGCGGCAAGGAAAGTTCCGACGGCATCAAGCTTGGCTGCGACAGGTCATGGCGCGAGAACATCGCATACATGGAACCTGACGACGACATCCATTACACGATCATCGGGCTCAAGGTGCTTGAGGAGAAAGGTCCGGAATTCGACTGGACCGATGTGGCGAACGCCTGGAACAGCTCCCTGCCCTACTGCGCCATCTGCACTGCGGAGACACAGGCGATACTCAACTACAACATAAAGACACCAAGATGCGGGGCCTGGGAAAGCGGGAAGCCCTACACGACACCTGAATTCACCAGGAGGTTCAACAATCCTTACCGCGAATGGATTGGCGCCCAGATCAGGGCGGACGGCTGGGCATATGCCTGTGCCGGAAATCCCGAGCTTGCTGCGGAATTCGCATGGCGCGATGCGCACTGGACCCATACTGCAAACGGAATCTATGGCGAGATGTTCGTTGCCGCAATGATCTCTGCGGCATTCGTCGAATCGGATC
>JANYBI010000232.1 GCA_025360875.1 Lentisphaerota bacterium | reverse complement strand
TTTAATTATTTCCATGAAGGGGAATTCAACACGTCCCTCAAAGGTGCCGTCAGGATTAAGATGATTAAAATAATCAAGAACTTTTTCCTTGTCTGGTACTACTACCTTGACTTTCCTGTTATTTCCCGCCTCTACTAATATAAGTTTAAATTTCTCAGCAGTATATGTCGGAATTCCCGAAGAGAGAAGGAATCCCGCAGATGCAGTTACTGAATCATTAACAAGTTTAAAAGTAATACTGTTTATGTCAGATTTTAAAAACTCTTCAATTCCAAAAAAAAGCAAGTAGGCAATAGGAGTAACCTTATTCTTTGTGTCTTCCAGATTGATTTTATCATTCAAGTATTTTTTTGCATATTTAATATCTCTTTTGTCATCAGCCCATTCCTTGAAGGTGAGATATAAACGATTTAATAGTGTGTCCTTCATAGAATATTTCTCCTGCACAGAACGCTCTACTATCTGCCGACCTGCGAAAGCAGGTTGACAACATGGGAATAGTTAGTCTTCCTTATAATGTATGGCAAGTTACAAACACTACGTTGTCGTCCCTGTCTGTATAAACCTCAATTTCACGACAAGGAGGAGTCGAAATATAAAACAAATATAATTTTTTCCCATTGCAATATTTGGGATCTTTTATATTCCAAATATTATTGCTAGCATCGCATGAAACTCTAGGAGGGCCTAATCTATCTATTACTTTTGAAATATTATCTCCCGGTAGAATTTTATTGATTTTATCTAAGGTTTTATTGCTGGCCCTTAATGATATGAAAAGGAACGCAGAAGTCAATGCAAGAAAAGCGCAAGACAAGGAAAGCAATACTATTATCCATTGTGTTCTTCTATTCATGAAAAATTTCCTTGACTAACACTCTCCTATCTGCCGACCTGCGAAAGCAGGTTGACAGAATAGAATTAGTTATAATTTCCCATTTTTCTTAATCTCCTCAAGTCCTTTATCAGTTATCGTTGCCGCATGTTTTCCAATAAATACATATGTCTTTCTATCCGGCCACAAGAAGTATCTCTTTTCACTGATTAATACATCTTTCCAATCGTCAATATTGGCTTTATCGTTTAAAATATATGAGCAATTATTATCAACATAATCCCATCCGTCGACATCATTGATATCAATGGTGTCAGCGGGCGAAATGAATATTAAATAGGCACGATCGGCATTGTAAGGGGGGAACTCAATATATCCTTTTAATTCAGATGGTTTTGCCGGGAATTTACCGTTTTTATTATGATATTTAAACATAGCTTCAGCAATGATTTGCATTTGTTTTACGCAGACCGAATTGAGCTTCCCTTTTAGCCATTCAACATTATCATTTAGCCTATATTCCTGGGAGTGTGCAAAAAGAAACACACCAAACATGAGCACAATGAAAGTAATCTTTTTCATTATTTTATCCAAAATTATAACTTGGCAACTCAGTTATAATATAAGCGGTTTAACAGGAAAGACAAGACAAGTGAATGCTTGGCGGGCAAGCAGATATGGAAATATAACTGCTTTGAAAAAAGCAGGTTATAATTTAGAAACATGACTGTCCAAGATTATTTCTTGGACTTGATTGAACTCTTGGAACGGGTTTCCTGGAGTTCAACTTTTGCCGTACGGTGTTCCAGGATTGAAAGTGACATTTCAATCAGTTCCTTGGCCTCGTCCGGGGTCATTGTACCGACAGCTACCATGTCCTGCGGTCTGATCGTGTTCCAGACGAAATTAAGGGCCTGGAACGGTCTTACCTGTCCGGCGGCCATTGGTTTTATTGTCATGACAGGTTTTTTCGCATTATGTATCACATTGGAAATCCAGTCGACTTCGACCTGCATGAGGAATCCCATCGAGTTGTAGATGGATATGTATGTTTCGACATCAAGTCCGGATTCATCGGCATATATGATGGATTCAGGCATATGTGTGCTCAGACCCGGGATCATTCCACGTTCACGGATCAGTTTGCAGAGACCTTTGAACTGGCGGATTTCACGTGTGCACTTGTCGACCATCGCATCAGTGGTGCTCTGGTGGGGCATGCAGAAAGTGGTTCCCAGTTTCTGTGTTTCGTCAAGTATCTTGATGCTTTCCTTGTCGGAAAATCCGTTCACGGGAGAATTTGCGTTCACCGGAAAACCCGGAGTGGAGATGATTATCGCCTTGACGCCCGTCCTGTCCTGGGCATCCTTTATGCCTTCGAAAAGAGCTTCCACATTGATCATGCCCATTATCGTATCTACTCCATTCCTGAAATAGACTTCGAGTATGTCGGCGATCTTCTTCCTGTTCTTGACGGTCTCCTTGATGTAGTCGTCCTTGGATTTGGTCGTATGGCTGTATCCGAGGAACCAGTTTGTTCCGATAATCATCCTTGACAGTGAAACGCCGCCTACAGTAGTCCTTGGAAATTTATCCATGTGAGATATTCTCCGTTGCTAGATTTTGAAATTTCCAGTAAGATAACTTTCAATGCTGGAAAGGCAAGATTCATGAGATAAAGAATGATATAAATAAAATACCGGTATTTTACCCTTGTTCTGAAGCAAACCTTTGGAAATTGACATGGATGGATTTGCCATCTATACTTAATCTGGTAAAAAAGGAGAAATATGATCTTCAATAGATTATCTGACTCGTTACGGCTGAGGAAGTTGCATCCGGGGTTTGGCAGGGCGTTTGATTTTCTTAAGAGGAAGGATCTGCCCAAACTGGAGAATGGCACCTATGAACTGGACGGAAAACGCGTCTACGTCATAGTGCAGGAATACAATGGAAGGGGCAGGAAAAAATCCAGGATTGAAGCACATCTCCGCTACATCGATATCCAGTATGTGATTTCAGGAAATGAGGTAATAGGGTTCAGGGATTTTTCCGAATGTACTCCGGATTCGGACGGATGGAACAAGGAGAAGGACATCTGTTTTTCAGATGATGCCGCTGATTTCTGGATACCTGTCCCTCCGGGCAGCTTTGCCATATTCTATCCGGAAGAGGACGGACATGCGCCGATGGCCGGCAAGGGAAAGGTCCGCAAGGTAGTTGTCAAAATACTTGAAGATATCAGATAATACCAAGTTGCATTCATTGGAATAGTAACTCTCAACAATACTTCCGCCTGAAGGCGGGACTCCATAACGCCTATGTCACCGCAATTTGAGGTTAATTTCAAGAATAAGGCGCTTGGAGTACCGGCTTTAGCCGGAAGAAGAGTTTCTTTCCTGACGAATGCAACTCGGTATAAGCAGGGATGTGCTGCTAGATCGATAACGATCAACTCCCCCTGCATGGGATTCATGTCTGGTTATTTCCATCTTCCGCAATGATCAGGGGGATGAGCCTGACAACGCAGTCCGGAAACTGTTTGCTGAAGTCCTGGCGAATCGCATTTTCCAGGTCGAGCAGTTCACCAACGCTCATGTCTGGCTTGAAGGCAAGTTCAACCTCAAGCACCGCTGTTTTGCCCTTGTTGGTCGTGTATATCATGCCAAGATTCTCATAGCGATCAAAATACTTTGCCAGTATGGCCATTATTTTCAGCTGATTCTCTTCTGACGCAGGGAAATCTGCCAGCGAGCGGAAATTGACCCATATCTGAGGGAGGAAATGATACAATGAATAGAAAGTAAGGACAATCGTCGAAATAGAATCCAGGCGAGACATCAATTTCGGATCTCCCCCCTTTAGATACCAGCAAAGTCCGATCAGGGCGAATGAACAGCCGTCCCGCACAAAGCCCGCATGGTACCCGTGATAGTTTGAATCCAGTATGGGACCTCCATTTGACTTATAAAGCCGCAATGACCATCTGCTCAGCAACATATTTCCGAAGCAGGAAAACAGAAGCAGAAGAGAAGTCCATCCCATCATTACTGCCCGTGGCTCGTTTAAAACAAGATTCTGCAATGCCTGTAAAAACGGGATCATCGAGCCTACTGTAAGCATCATTGACAGGAGAATGCTGCTAAGGTTTTCCAGTCGTCCGGTTCCATATGGATAATGATAAATGTCCCCCTTGGAGGCCGCCTTTACCGTATAAAGCATCAGGCAAAGGCAAAATACTCCCCCCGTGGCGAAAAGAAGTGGAAACACAGCAGTATAGGACCGGGAATGATACACGACTGCCGCCGCCACCACCAGCATGAATGCCTCATAGCAGATGGAGTAGCGCATATAGCGGATTACCGGATTTAAACCTTGTTCAGACATATTGACTTCCTAGTATTTCCGATACGGCCGGATCGAGCTGTTCCTGCCGCCGGACATGATCAAAAGCTGCAAGAAGATCTGAAACACGGACACGTGCTTTTTCCTGACCTCCGAACTGGCGGACAATCTCCCCCTTGTGCATCATGATTATGTGTTCCGGCAGTTGTACGGCCTGTTGCATCGAATGGGTGACCATGAGTGCGGTCAGTTTTTCACGGCGGATGATCTCCAATGTGAGTTCCGCCACCTGAGCGGCGCTCTTCGGATCAAGAGCAGCAGTATGTTCGTCAAGCAACAGGAGACTGGGACGAAGCCATGTGGCCATGAGGAGTGTAAGCGCCTGCCTCTGGCCGCCGGAAAGTGTTCCGATAGGATTGTCCAGACGGTCTTCCAAACCCATCTTGAGCGAGCTGATACGTTCGGCGATTTCATGGCGGACGGAACGACGGAGAGCCAGTCCCAGTCCTCGTCTGCAGCCGCGGCGCATTGCCATCACTACATTTTCCGCGATAGTCATTTCGGCGGCTGTGCCGGCGAAAGGGTTCTGGAAAACCCTGCCAATGAGACTGGCGCGCCGGTATTCAGCCCAATTTGTAATATCCTGTCTGCCGATGAGGATGTTGCCCTGGTCGGGTTTGAATGTTCCGGCTACGGCATTGAGAAGAGTGCTTTTTCCGGAACCATTGGTCCCGATGATAGCTGCAAAACAGCCTTCAGGAATGTCCAGATCTATTCCGCGAAGGGCCTTTACCTCGTTCGGGGTTTTAGGGAAAAAAGTTTTTGTAAGATCGCGGATGCTAACCATTTAATTTCTCCTTGGAGTATTTTCCGATGAAATACTTGATTCCGCCAGGGAGCACCAGGGCTGCAAAAACAAAGACAGCGGTGACCAGTTTCAAATCATTGGGATTGAGTCCCCAGCGCAGGGCGATAGCCACCAGAAGACGGAAGAGGATCGTGCCCATTATCGCGCCGCATAATGCAAATCCCGGGGTACATTTGGAGACAAGCGCTTCTCCGATGATGATGCTTGCCAGTCCCCAGACGATCATTCCTATTCCCATCTGTACGTCGGCAAAACCCTGGTATTGGGCAAGCAGTGCGCCTGACATTCCGACCAGTGCGTTTGCAAAGACCAGTCCGAACACGATCATTGTCTGGTTGTTTACTCCCTGTGCACGGACCATCTGCGGATTTTCGCCGGTTGCGCGCATGGCTGTACCCAGGTGCGTAAGAAGAAAACGGCGGATGAACAAGGCGACGATTACAGTTATGATCAGGACGGTTATGAGCATTGAGGCATCCTGGATGGGAACCGCCCAGCCCAGCAGATTGATTGAATCAGCTCCGCCAGTGCCGCGGTTCAGCATCCTGCCCACAGGAGAGGAAATGTTTTCAACGTTGATCAGAGGTACGTTGCTCTTGCCCATGACACGGAGGTTGACCGAATATAGGGCTGTCATCACCAGGATTCCCGCGAGAAGTTCCTGGATCCGGAATTTCGTATGGAGCATGCCGGTTGCGAAACCCGCTGCGCCGCCTGCCAGAGTTCCGGCAATGGTTGCGGACCATGGGGACCAGCCATTTATGATCATAACAGCCGTGACCGATGCGCCCAAGGTGATGGATCCGTCAACAGTAATGTCACAGTATCGCAGGATCCGGAAACTTATCCATACTCCCATTGAGAGAAGTGAAAGTATGAGACCTATGGTGAAAGCTCCGATTACCAGCGTCATGATGATGTCTCCTTTGAAAATTGGAGGGGAGCACACCAGCATGCGCCACGTATGAATGCGCTCTGTCCGAGGCCGATAAGAGGACGGTCGTCCTCAATCAGATGCAGAAGATCTATAGGTTCGTTGTCCTCGAAAACTGTACGTACTGAAGATTCAAGTTCCAAGATTCCCTGTTGGAGCGGGCGATATGGCAGAATGGACGCATGTGTATGGACGCGGAGTCCGGGTATTGAAGGCAGAGGTGAAAGATGTGGAATCGAACTATGGGACGGATCACGGCTTAGGAATGAAACGACAAGAGCCTGTGTCTGGCTGTGTATGCGTTCCCCGCAGAATCTCAGCCAGTTGCGTATTTCCGGAAAATCACCTGGACGATCTGTCTCGCTGATAAGTCCTGGAGACTTGGAAAGAGATGATCCGACAAGGCCTTCGACTTCGACAATCCCGATCATCGCCGCGGCATTGGACTGTGTAGTCTGGAGGACCTGCAGGAAGAGATCAGAGATGTTCAGGAAATTTCCCTTTTCCCCGGGACTGAATCGCAGAAGATGAGAAAAATCCCCTTCGCCGGAAAGTGACTGTATGACATGGAGTCTAGGAATGAAAAGCTCAGCCTGTTCCAGGTAATCAGGAGTGGCGGTGCCGTCTCCAGGCAACCACACAACATGTCCGGATACGGCTATGAATTCACCAAAGCGGGTACGGGCGGCTTCAATGTCGTGTTCCGGAGCTCCTATACCCAGACCAAAGATGTTTTTTGAGAAACTTATTTCCACTGCGTCTTCCTTACGCACCGGCTGCCAGGATTTCCACCGGCCATTCCTTTGGACTGTTATTTTCCCTTGCTCCTTGAGAGAGTGTTTTTCAAAGCGAATACCGGATATCGGCTGAAGAGCGGCCAAGGAAGACATACCCGCATCCTGGACAGTTTCCACGTCTGATGTTTCCGATTCCGGCATTATCATCTGCTGCAGCCCTGAGAGACGCAGGGTTTCAGCAACGAAAGCGGAGGGATGGATGATCCCGAAAGAACCTTTAACAGAGTTAAGTTCACGCTGTATGCGGAGCAACGAACGGATGCCGGCCGAACTGAGATATTCAAGTCTTGAAGTATCAATCCGCAAATGATGGTGTCCTTCGCGGATGACTTCCTGGATTGAGTTATGGAAGTGTTCCGCCCAGGCGGCATCCAGACGTCCGGTGACTTTCAGGACTGCGCGACTGCCCTGGATTTGTGTTTCTAGATTCATATTGTTATTTTAGCATTTCTCCTGGACTTTGTAACTCTGTGCCTCTGCTACTTTGCCCCTTTGTTTTCTTTATCCTCGTTCTTCGCTGTCTGCGCTATTTTCAAATATTCTTCAGGAAGGACAATTCCATATTTCTTTATCAGATCCGGATTTATCACGATGATTTCAGTCCGTGTACAGGTGATGGGGATTAGCGCCGGATTGGCTCCACGGAGCACTTTAACAGCGACTTCAGCCGCTTCAACTCCTGAATTATAATAATCCCTGCCCAATCCCAGAGTCGCTCCCTCCTGGACCCCCGAGCTGTCGAAACTGAAGAATGGCAGTCCGGCATCCTTGGCCCTCTTTGCGATTTGGGAGAATCCGGGACGTGCGTTATTGTCCATGAGCTGGCATACGAGCTGTATGTCTGAACGGAGCATAACGCTTGTCGCCTCCGCAGTTTCCGCAGTGGAGCTCACGGGAACCGCAACCAGTTTTATTCCTTCCTTTTCAAGTGCTTCGGCAAACCACTGGCGGTTCAGTTCAGAATTTATTTCGCCTGGCGAAAAGAGTGTTCCGACAGTTCGGACATCCGGCATGGACTTCTTTATCAGCTGTGCCATCGATGCAAATGGTGAAAGAGTGGTGATTCCGGTCACGTTGGGCAGGTGATCAGTGTCAGACTTTCCGACGCCCGCGTGAACGGCGTCTGCAACACATGCGAACACTATGGGAAGATTGCCAATCTGTCGCAGTGCCGCCTGCAATGCCGGTGTAGAGATGGTCATTACCAGGTCGGGCCGTTCGGAACGTATCGCAGTCATTATGCTTGCCAGTGTCGTCATATCTCCCTGAGCATTAAGACAGCGTACGTTGAAGTCGCGCCCTTCCTGCAGGTTCAGTTTCTTGAATCCATCCATGATGCCGCGCCAGGTGTCAGCTGAAAATTGTGCATCATTATAACGGCAGATCCTTATTTGCCATAGTCTTGCTGGGGAATGGGTGGACGGAGGGGCGGAAGTCGATTTTACAGGTTCAATGATTTCCTGGTTCCTAGTTGCCTCGATAGGCAGTTCTTTTGGTGGAACGCCGGCCAGAACTTTGGCGGCAAGCCGACCAGATTGTGCGCCCCATGCCTCGTAATTGTCGCCAATTGCACCATCTGCACCCTGTTTCATCAGATCGGTGTCGGTGACATATATGGGAATACCTGCACGTTTTGCGGCATCATTGATGGAGGGAAATCCGGTGTTGACAAGATTGTCGGCCGAAAGCATTATTGCTCCGGCCTTGCGCTGAATTATGGACTGGACCGCCGCAGGCAGTTCCGATACGGTTGACGCAGTTGCCTCGCACAGAGTAACTTTTCGTTCATGACATGCCTTGCGTAACTTTTCAACTGAGATAAGCGAATTGGGCTGGGCAGGATCGTAAATAATGCCTACGGCAGTTATGGACGGATCATGTTTCCGGGCCATGTCGAGAAGCTTGTCCATCTGCGGATCGTCATGGACACCTGCGATGTTCGCAGGACGGTTTTCAAGTTTGAACAGGCCCAGCACGACGGGATCGCTGGCGACTGTGAACACAATCGGGATATCTTTGACTCGGTTTGCAGCTGCGATGAGAGCCGGAGTAGTGATGGTGATGATCAGGTCTGGAGAATCCGCTACTGCCGAATCAAGCAAAGCCCTGAGCTGGGCGATCTCGCCTTGGGCATTGTAGCGTTTTAAAGTGAAGTCTTCTTTTTCCCTGAGACCGGATTCGCGAAGACCGCGCAGCACGCCGCTCTCTCCAGCTTCAAGTGTCATATTTTGTACGAGATTCACTATTGCTACGCGGAACGGGCGTCCAAGTCTGGCGGAAGCATGGTGGAATACTCCGGCCTCCTTTAGCATCGCAGTTGGAAAGATTAACCCGAGATTTGCAGCTTCGGCAAGATCGACCGCGGTTTCAGATTCCGTACTAGGTTCGAATGGCATAGTCGCCGGATTCTCACCAAGCAGAACGCGTGATGCCATCTGGCCTGCGTGACGGCCTTCTGCTATTGGATTTCCTCCGCAACTGAAAAAAGCGCCGGAACCCATCATGCTGTTGTCATCGGCAAAAAGAGGAATATGCTCTCTCTTCACGGTCTGAGCAAGGGCAGGGAAGGAACTGACGACAGTTGCATCGCCCATCCCGTAGATCACGTCAGCACCGCCTGCAATCAGGGACTGGACAGCCGTCTGTATTTCACTGGAACTGCTGATAGTCCGTTCGATAAGGCGTATCCCGAGTTTATCCAGCAATTCTTTAGCACGCTCCTTTCCAGGCAGGGAATTTGGATTCGAGGGATTGTAGATCACTCCTACGTTCTGGCATTTTGGATATACCGTCTTGAGCCATTTGAAGAGGTCGGGATTTGGAGCCGTCCATACTGCGCCGGTAACATTGGGCAAATGGTCCGAAAAACTTTTTCCGGCACCCGCTTCTATGGGAGCTGAGACGGTACCGAACACAATCGGCGTATTCTTCCTGTTTGCAATTGCAGCGCCAAGACAGGGAGTTGAAAGAGGGATTATGATGTCAAGATTCTGTTCGGATATATTGCGCGCAACCTGCGGCAGCATTGACATGTCGCTGTTTGGATGTGCAAGCTGAAGCTCCAGATTGCGTCCCTCTATAAAGCCGGCGTCGTGCAAGGATGCGCGGATTCCCTCGATTGACATGTCGTACAGCGGATGAGGACCGAAATAGAGGATTCCTATTTTGTATATGCGGTCAGTTTTCATCTGGAGAGGACCGGTTGCAGCCGTAGATTTTGACGTCGCCATGGACTGTTTGCGGATATCTTCCGGTATGGACCATCCATCCAATTCCTTCGCAAGAGTTTCATTTACCGTCAGCACCTCAGGTACCAGATTTTCAACGCCAAAAGATTTCGGTGAGGCGCCGTGCAGGATTTTTCCTCCGATCTCACCGACCGCGATGCCTACATCATGATAGGAAGCTCCAACTCCGAACAATGCCCCTCTGGCGGTATCGCCCGGATCGTTTGTGAACACGGGAACCTTCATGTTGCGGGCTGAGGAAATAATAGTGCTAATGGAGGAAATAGCCACAGTGTCACCGCCCACCCAGACAACCTGGGAACCCCGCGCAAGGATAGAACGGATGGCTTCAGGCACTTCAGAAGTGTTGCCGGCATTTGCCTCGATAAGCTCAATACCGAGTTCCTTGCATGTAGTCCGCGCCTTGAGGACACAGGCTTCGGAATTGCTTTCTCCGGGATTCCATACTACGCCGATCTTACGCAGTCCGGGATTCATCTGGCGGGCAATCCGTATGGCGCGTTCAACCGGTTGAAATGTTCCCACTCCGACCAGATGGGCAGGATGCTGGTCGGGCTTTGGACCGGTGATGCCGACACCGGAACCGTATGGATCTGTCACTGCGCCGAAGACGTGTACAACCCGTCCTGCCGTATTTGCCTTTGCCACCGCCTGCAGCGCGAGAGTGCTGGCGGTAAGTACCATCGCATATGAGCCGCTGGCCAGATCGACGGCCATCACATTTCCTGTGCTGTTGTCACCTGATGCGTTGAAAAAACGGATATCAACAGTTCGTCCATTTTCGAAACCTTCCTTACGCAATCCCTCGACGATCCCCTCGACGGTATGGTCCAGCAGATCCGTGGAAGCCCATTGCATTATTGCCAGGCGGGGAAGGGATTTGGTAGATTTTTTCGCTCCCTTCCGGCGATCCAGATCTGAGAAAAGGAGAAGTCCGGACGCCAAGATGATCAGTACTGCGCCAATCCAGATATTTCTCAACAGTTTCAGCACTGGATGTCCTTTCAGGAGCCGGTATTGTCAGAGTTCCCGGTGATGTTTTTCGCAATACTGACAATATTATGCCCTTTTTCGCGACGATATGTGAAACGATCCATTGTCTTGCGGATGAAATGGATGCCCAGACCTCCGATCTTGCGGTGTTCAATAGGCAACGTGGTATCGACGTCGGCCATGGCGGTGGGATCGAATGTCTGACCGTCGTCTTCGATTTCAAGTCTTATCTCATTGCTGTTCCGCCAAACCCTGAGTTCGATGGTGTGTTCAGATTTGTCCGGATGGGCATAGGATATCACGTTTACGATCCATTCCTCAAGAGCCAGATTCAGGTTCATCAGAAGCGATTGTGGCAAGTCAAGGGTCGCGCCCTGCTCCTCGATCCAGTTTGTCACCCTGCTCATCTCTTCCAGGAGGTTCCTGATGCTGAGAATGGAATCGGGTTTTCGTCCGGCTGAAGACGTGTATTGACTTGTGGATTCGGACATCGCCGTTACAGAGCGGCAGCGGACAGCCAACGCCGTGATGTCATCGGACTGTTCAGCACCTGATGCATGCGAATTGACGGTCCGGCCCAGGCTTTCCAGAAACAGCTTGGCGGACAGATGTCCTTCAAGGCGGATATGCTCCAGAAGCCCGGTTTCATCGAACATTTCATGGGACGGATTCATCGCCTCTGTAACACCATCGGTGTAAAGGACCAGCAGATCCGAGGTGTGCATCAGGATGCTTTGATTATGGTATTTTACATCCTGGAATGCGCCCAGGGCGGCGCCGGGCGGTTCGTCGAGACGTTCGATTTTGCCTGAGACCCGTGTCAGGAACGGAGGATTGTGTCCTGCGTTGGAATAGATCAAAGCACCTGTTTTGACGTTCAGAATTGCGCAGAACATGGTGATGAACATGCACGTCTCATTATCTTCTGACAGTTCATTGTTGACCTGTGTCAGCGCCCGTGCCGGATCGCGTACGGACTGCATGGTGGACTTGAGAAGAGTCTTTCCTACCGCCATCAGAAGAGATGCGGGAACTCCCTTTCCTGAAACGTCGCCGATAGCCAGATACAGATGCTCGTCGTCAAGCATCATGAAATCGTAAAGGTCACCTCCAACTTCGCGTGCCGGAATAAGGATGGCATATAGATCTATGTCCGGACTGTTGGGAAACGGAGGAAACAGTTTTGGGACGATGCTCATCTGGATTTCGCGTGCGGCTGACAATTCGCCGGCGATCCGTTCCTTGGCAGCCGTGGTGGCGGTCAGATCGGCGATATATCTGCGAAGTTCGCAGCGCATTTTTTCAAAAGCATCGGTCAGGCGGGCCACTTCATCCCTGGAATGAATAACGGGAAGGGAGATATCGAAATTGCCTGATGAGAGCTGATTTGCGGCGACTGACAGTTTCTGCAGCGGCCTGGTTACCGACCAGGCGATTCCGAGCGCCGGGATTAGCAGCAGCGCCAGACCCGCAATACCTATAAGTGCGCTTATCTCGTTAAGACGGACAAGTGATGCAAGCACCTGCTTTTGCGGCTGGATGAGCCCTAACACCCATCCTGTCGCTGGCACAGGGCGGTAATGTATGAAAGAAGTCTGATTGTCTATAGGGTGTTTAAATGTCTGGAATCCCGGCTGGCCGCCCAGGGCGTCCAATCCGAGCTGGTAAAGTGAAGCGGACATTTCGGGATCCGCCTGGGATTCGGCCATGCTGAAGACGGTCTCAGTCATTTCATAGGCGCGTATCGGATGCGAAATATATGTGCCCCTCTGGGAAAACAGTATGGACATGCCGCCTTTGCCCAATGGAAGAGTGTCAAGCAGCTTATGGAGCCATTTCAATGAGAGATCGCATGTCACCACTGCAATCACCTCTCCCGAACGGACTATGGGAAATGAATATGTCACCATAAGCGTATTGGCATCGGAATCATGATATGGTTCAGTCCATACCGGACGTTGCAGGTAATATGGCAGGTAGAACCAGTCCTGCTGGTAGTCAATATTTTCAGGTTCCCTGTCGAGCACCTGGATTCCCTCCGTTCCGCGCCATCCATAGAGCATCTTGAAATCACTTTGGCCGATGTATTTCTCGCTGAAAGTTATTGCCATGCCAAAGATATCCTGGTTACGTTCCAGAGTGCGACGGATAAGTTCGGTGCTTTCAGCGCAGGCATATTCCTTTTTTTCAAGGAAAATAGCAGTTTGCTGGACGACAGCTTCAGTACGGCCCAGCGGCATTTCAATCTGGAAAACTGCCGATTGTGTCAGAGTATCGCTCTGTTGCATGGCGGAAGACAGGATCTTGTTCCGCTGGGAGAAATAACTGAATCCGAGAACCATAAGCATTACAAGTCCGGCCCCAAGCAGGATAAGGGCTGTCATCCGGTGCACGAGAGAGCGGTTGAGGAATCTAATCATTGGCAGCACCATCTTTCACAAAATCCTCAAAGGGAGGTGCCGTCTTCAGCCCGCCATACTGGATCAGCATCTTGCTTACGCTGTCGTATGTAGTGCGTGAAATCTTTCCGAAAACCCAGTCATCGTTTTTTGCCGGAAATATCGAGGCCAGTATCTCGTGCAGCATCCAGTTCATATGCATGCGGTTGGTGGGCAGATTTTCCTTGCGCACATATTTCATGACTTCCTTCAGGGTTTCTTCCTCATGGTCGCGCGCATAAGTCCATCCCTTCAGTGAGGCACTGACAAACTTGCGGCAGGTTTCCGGACGCTGCTTCCACGTTTCATCCAGACAGTATATGCCGTCTTCAGGCAGGTGGATGCCCAGATCATGGAGGCTGAAAATCTTCAGATCATTGTCCTGTAAGCCGCTCTGGCGCAGAGTATGATACTCATTGTAGCGCATGACCGAGCATGCTAAGGCGCCCTTGTGGAGGAACAGTGAGAGGGTGTAATATTGGGGCAGAATGACGGGTTGGACATTTTTTGATGCAAACAGCGCCAGATAAGGTGCACGGAAATCCTGCAGCCACACGGTGATTTTGCGCCCATTGAGATCAGATAATTCGTTGATTGAAACGCCTTCGGCTGGGTTTTTCCAGACCGCCAGAAGGAAATTGCTGCGGTTCACTATCTGGGTCAGCTGCACCATGGGAAGACCGCCAGCCCGTTCTTCCAGTGCACTGGACAGCATGAAAGAGGCAAAATCAGTCTTCCCGGATTTCAGCATTTCCCCAACCCTTACATCTGGTCCGCCACGCATGATATTGACATCCAATCCCTCCTGCGCATAGAAACCTTTTGAGAGGGCCATGTAATATCCGGCGAATTGCGACTGGTGCTGCCAGTGAAGGGTTAATTTTACAGGTTCAAGACTTTGCGCCATGCCGACAGCCGTGGACAGTTCCAATAGAATCAGCAGGAAAAGTGAAAGCAGAGATATGTAGCATGTACGTTTCAGGATATTAAGATGTACACTCATGCGCCATTGACTCCATAAGCTCTCATTTTGCCTGGAAGGACTTGGCCGCTTCCGCTTCATCTGCAGCTACTGGGAAGATCGACAGGAAACCGCTGATTTCAAATACCTCCCTGACGGAATCCTGCAAACCGCAAAGGACGACTTTGCCGTTCTGCCGTGACAGTTTCTTGGCGGTTACCAGGAGAACCCTCAATCCAGCGCTGCTGATATAATCCAGTCCGGCGAGATCCAGCACAATATTGGACGTTCCGGATTCGATCGTCTTGTTTATGGTGGCTTCTGCGGGAGCAGCTGAAACCGCATCCAGCCGTCCCTTGAGTGAAAGAGTTGTAAAGCCGTTTCCAATTTTCGATTGAATTTCCATTGTGTGGCACCTTTCTGAAAGACAGTAGTAATTTAGGTTTCAATATAGTTCAATGATAATTCCGCGGAATTGGGAAATCAAGACAATAGCTTGAAAGAACATGAAAAAACAGAAAAGCGGAATGGAGGTGTTTCGTTCTGTTCTGCAGTTCCTCTTCCTATATGTTCGGCATCGATGTGATGGACAGGTTTATCTCAATTTCGCGTATGGAATTGGCCAATTCGCCACCTATCAGATCAAGGCGGGCCAAAGAGGAAATCCGGGAACGAACCCGTTCTTTTTCCTCCGTTGTGAAAAGTTCGTCCAGCAGACGGCAGGCGTTGCCCAGGCTGATCAGCACAATCTCGCGGGCGTCGGGAATTTCATCGCTGAGAATCAGTTCACGGAGGCGCATCCTGACTTCTTTCACCTCACGGTCGTCCATTAGCGGATAACGGTGTGATTTGAACACCCAGAGAATACGACGGTCTTCCTGTTTAAGAATTCCTTTCCGGACAAGCTGTGCCAGGATTTTTTTTTCGATGTGATTTTTCTCGGTTGTTAAACGTCCTAGCCAGAACGCCGTTGGTTTCGGTTCCATTTCCCGGCGCAGTTCCAGCAACGTGTAGTCAAGGAGAGGCTCTCCGGTAGGATCGGAAGAGACCACTTTCAATGTTTTCAGATCAGTATCTATTTTGTCGCAAAGGGAGAGTTCCATGAGCATGGCGGCCGCCAGCGCATAATCAAGGGCATAGCCGGGAACGGGTTTTATGACACCCCGGGTATTGTCGAGTGCAAGGAGGTAAACCTCTTCTGCGAGCGTAAGTTTTACCAGAGGCGCATTCGTCTTATCATCTTGACGTAAAGCAGCTGAAGGAAAACTGCGGACGGCTTCTTCCATCGTAGCGAAAATCGGCAGAATCGTGGAGAATCCCGCCATGTCAAGAACCTGCTTGACCTGGGGAGAGGGACTGGTCAGCGCCAGTTTTCCCTGGACCTTTCTCATGTGTTTGGCGGCTGACAGGAAGACCCGGAGACCTGCACTGCTTACGTATTCCAATCCCGATAAATCCAATACAAGATGCAGGACTCCACCGTCAATAATCGAGGACAGTTTCCGATCCGTATCCTGCGCGCTGGTCGAATCCAGCCTTCCCTGTGCAAGCAGTATGGTGATATCGCCCTCTTTCCTTTCATTGATTGTCATTTTTTCTCCTTGTTTTGGTTGAGATGTGTTATCATCCCTTTCTCATCATTTTCAATGAGGATTCGAGTTCCGACAGGTTTTTGGACTTATGTAGGATGTCGGAATTCTTCATGGAAAGTGCGAATCTCGCAATATCTGAAAGGATCTGGAGATGTTTTTCAGGTCCATCGGACGCGGGGCTCAGGAGTATGAAAACCGCCTTGGCGGGATTTTCAATTCCTTCAAAAGATATCCCCTTCTCACTGGTCTCGCTTGTCCCGAGGAGGACTGTCGTTTCATCGGTGTTCTCACAGTGGACATGCAGGAGGACGCTCCCTTCCATGATTTCAAGTACCGTAGGAAGCAGCTCTTCTTCAAGCATGGACGCAGTGGATTCGGGCTCGCTGGATTTCCCTTTCAGGAAATTCAACAGGATTTTCTCCACCGCCGTATCCGGATTTTCACTTTTCATTCCGAAGACGATTCTTTCCGGACTTATCAGTTTCATCAGGGGCTCGGATGTCTTGAATGAATCATTGAAGGAATATTTTCCATAGATGTTCCTCGATTCCGAGGGATACGCCACTATCAGGCTGGTCTTCGGGAAGTTCCTTATGAAATGCCTTGGAAGCTGGTCGAGGGCCGGTTGCCAGGCCAGGCTTCCCTGACGGCAGCTCAGGAGCACCACCAGATCATTGTCGCCTATGTCCTGTCCTACTATGGAGAATATGTCGGACCAGCCGTCCACGGTCGACAGGGTGATGGAAGAGGAATTTTTCAGGGGATCGAACAGCTCGGCAGTCCTCGGCATGTCGAATGGGGATGCGAATACATTGGTTTTGAGGCCGGACTGTACGGAAAGAGTCCTTGCGGTAATGACCGCCTCCTCGAATCCGCTCTGTTTCTGGGACATGGGAGGGATGATTATTATGATTTTGCGGAATGTGTTAACAGGCTGTTCGATCTTGCATACAAGCAGGAGTTCGGAAGTCTTTTCGAGCAGCCTGTCGAGTACCTGTCCAAATATGAGTTTCGGTAGGAGGATGTCCCCCTTCCATCCGATTATTATGCATGATGCCTGAATTTCCACGGCGGTCCTGGAAACGCATGTCGCTATATCGGTATCTATCCTGGTTTCAGGATGCACCGGTATGTCTGCTGCGGCGGCATGTACGATCATCTGACCAAGCATCTTTTCAATGCGTGACACGTCCTCCTTCACCCCGGGTCCGTCAATGGCTATTGAGACAGGATATATGGGGCTGCCGGCCTTCTTGTCCCTGATCATAAACGCGATGTCCATCAGATGGCGGGATGTCGTGGGATTTGAAAGAGGAACCATAATCCTCTGGCTCTGGACCGGATTGGGATTGTCCGTGCCGGAACTTGAAAGACTGAGAGCGTAGGATCTGCCAAATCTTTCAGTGACCCAGGGGCCGATGAGACATGTCACCAGGATTATCACAATTGCACCGTTGAGGATATCCTGCCCGAGTAGGCCTATGTTGTATCCTACGATCGCGGTGGCGATGGTGACACCTGCCTTGTTTACGACCATTCCAAACATCAGCAAGGTCTGGTCCTTCCTGAACTTGAACGACATCCCC
>JANYBI010000209.1 GCA_025360875.1 Lentisphaerota bacterium | reverse complement strand
TGGCGATAACGACGAGAAGCTCAATCAATGTGAAGCAATTTCGGATTGCGGAATGCGGATTGCAGAATGCGGATTTCAAGTCGAAATCACCAATAATGCTCTGCAAAAATTTCAAGCCTCGATTTTTCATATGGCTACTCCAAGTTAAAAATTTAAATTTTAAATATCCAATATCCAACACTCAATATCCAACCGATGAAATCAACTTGGACATTGGACATTCCGTGTTCGATATTGGACATTCTTGAACATTTGATTCTTCCGTTTGAGATGCTCTTCGTTTGGCGGCGGAGCACATGTATATCCGACAATCTCCTTGAACGGCACGGCGACTGATGGCAGTACAAGTTCGGGATTTTCAATTCTTTCGAGCACCATCTCCGCCGCTGCACAACCGATGGCGTCCTCCGGATGTATCAGGGCTGAAATTGTGGCATTTGTAATACGGCACGACCTACTGTCGAATGTCATGAGTGAGAGGTCGCGGGGGACGCCGATTCCCAGGTTGGCCGAAGCAAGAAGGAGAGGAAAAAAGGTGTGATTGGAATATGCAAGAACAGCAGTGGGGCGCCGGGCTTCGGAAAGAAGCCTAGTTGCTTCACCAATAAAATCTTCGTGCTGCGGGTGCCTGACGATCTTGCGTGGGACAAGACCTGCGGAAATCATTGCCGACTCGTAACCCTTTGCACGTTCCAGCGTGCTGTAATGGCCTGACGCGATGAAATCCGCATAGGCGATTCTACGGTGCCCGAGTTTAAGAAGGTACTCGGTCGCCTTCCTTCCCGCCCCCCTGTCGTCGGGATATACCGAGAAGTTTGGAAGTTTAGTGTTTATCATCACCACTGGAGATTTTGTCGGAGCCCATCCATTGAAAGCGGAAGGAACTCCGCCCCAGCAACTTAGAACCAGACCGTCAACCATGAGTTCGCAAAAGGAACTGTCAATAAGATTCGGAGATTTCTGGATATCATCGCTCATATACATCATTGTCATCCTGATGTTTCTGCCTTCCAGAGTCCTGTTCATTCCGGCAGCCACCTCAATTGGAATGTCAACGCCGCCACTCATCTGATATAGAAGACCAACCGTATCAAAACGCCCGGTTCTGACGGCTTTTGCCGCCATATTTTTCCGATATCCCATCTCGCGTGAGATGTTGAGGATGCGGTCACGGGTTTCTGCGCTCAATTTATGCGGGTAATTGCCGAGTGCGAAGCCTACAGCCTGCCTCGAGACATGAGCCTTACGGGAAATGTCCAGCAATGTCACCGCCATAAGTTTTACTCCAGTCAAACCCAAGTCACATAAGAATAATCAAAGCAAAACATAATCATTTGCCGCCATTTGGTAGCACGTGATACCAAATTATCCGAAACTGTGCAATATGTCAAGCCGTGATTTTATTTTTTTCAAGTTTTTCTTAATTGGGCGTTCGCCTCTTCCACTATGGCGACGATGTTCTCGGCCGGTGTCTCGGTAGGTGTCGCGCCGGACATCGTCGGCTGTGCCGTTCGGGATAGTGCTCTGGCTGCCGAGCCCGCCCCAGAAAGTCAGATCCCGCCCGAACTCCTTCTGGCAGTATTCCACATCCATCGCCTCTGGCTGAAGGGGATTGACAACTTCTACGCCGATCTCGATCAGATCCGGAAGTATGTCGGTGATCTTGCCGCATGAGTGGATCATTACGATCATTCCGGCCTCCCGCGCCGTCGCATAGATACGCTTGTAGTGTTTCTTGAAAATCCGCCGCCATTCATCCGGCTGGATCATGAGGCTCGTCTGCAGTCCCCAGTCGTCTCCGAAGCGGACGCCATCCACGCCGAGTCCCTTCAGCTTGAGAGTCGCGGCGCACGAGTAGTCTGCGATCTTTTCTGCGAGTTCCTCGACGAAGGCCCGCTCTCCGGCGATGCAGGCGAGGAAATCCTCGAAGCCGCAGAGACTCCAGCATCGTTCGAAGATACCATGTCCCCAACCAGCGCTACCTCCTGAGACAAGTTCTGCGAGCCTGTTTGGTCTGCAAGCGAAGGAATGCGAAGCCTACGCGACAGGAGGAAGCAACGCTGCCGAACATCAGGACCGGATATCCGGACTCAGTCAGAGTGTTCGAGCACGTCGCGCTAGATGCCGGAGGGCCGTTCATCGTCAAGTCCCAGAGGAGCCGCATGAAGTGCTGGATCCTGATCTTCGTCTGCTTGACGTTCAAGGCAGTGCACCTGGAGGTGCTGAACGGCATGTCGGGGGACTCGTTCCTGATGGCATTCTTCCGTTTCGTCTCGCGACGAGGGAGACCGAGGACCATTCTCTCGGACAATGGCAAGAACTTCGTCCTA
>JANYBI010000150.1 GCA_025360875.1 Lentisphaerota bacterium | reverse complement strand
TGGGCTTCTCGAGGAACAGTCCCGTGATCGCGGGAAATCCGATCTGTATGAAGCCGAAAAGCACGCCCAGCGAAACACCCAGGGTGAAAAGCCTCCACCGGTTCGTTTTTTTCTTTGAGGACGTGCTGCCGGGAAGAAGAGACTTCGCGTCCTCCGCAGGATTCTCCTCCTTCTGGTCGGACTCAGCCATCGCCAGGGATCCCTGGGCGGCGATGGGCGCCATCGGGAACGGCAGTTTCTCCACGTCTGAAGTGAGCCGGAAGAAAAAATATCCCATGCACCATTTGCTGACGAACCCGATGACTGCCATCGCAGCCAGAAGCGCGATCGGCACAAGCCATTCCCTATGCAGGAGATTGCGTCCGACGATCGCCATGGATTCGGCCTTGGGAGCCCACCATGAAGGGAATGCGTCGCGCAGTCCGGCATCGCGTATAGGCGTTGAAGTTACAATATAGGCGCGCTGGACAAGTGACATGAACACTCCGCCGGTCGCCATCGCGCCTGCCGCATAAAGCAGAACGACAAGCTCCTGCTGTGTCGGAGTCTTGAGGCTTCTCCTCATGATTTCCATGAAGAGAATCACCGTCACCCACGTCGCCGCAGCACCAATGCTGCCTCCCGACATCAGCCCAAGGTAAATGGATCCCGGCATCATGACGAGACCGCAGAAGAGCACACCTACGACCGTGCTCCAGCCGAAACCGTCCTTGAACTCGGTCGGAGTCTTGAGCAGATTGCGGTACTGCTCAAGTTCGCGGTCCAGCACATGGGTTTCGCCCGGGCCGGGCTTCGCGCCAGTCCTGCCGTCAGTATTATTTGATGCCTTGGTCGTCATGCTACCTCAATAGATTTGTCCATGCTGTTCTTCTGCGGGAAAGCGGATTTCTCCAGCTGCCTGCGGGCTTCATCGTACATCAGCTCCCTCTGATCGGCAGAGACCGCACGCCAGAACAGGAAATGCTTGCGGAGTATGGCCACAAAACCGCGGTTCAGGCGCAACCATGATTCGCGCGTTCCGGAAAGGCGTGTCAACCTGATCCGGGCTATGAATTCACCGGTCTCGGGATCCGACGGAAGACGGATTTCCAGTTTCTGCGACACCCCGAGGTCGAACGGCTTGAGCCAAATCGTGGTCGTGATCTGCGGCATTATTTCCGAGCCGCCGTCTTTCTTCTCCCTTTCCAGTTGCAGCACCGGCTTGCCTGCATGGAATTTTCCGGCGCCTCCCTCACCATGGTCCAGGAATATCCTGCTGAAAAATTCGAGCACGGCGATACGGTCTTTGCGTTCGAATGTGAACGGAAGAGCGAAGGAAATCACATCACCGTCCGGAGGAGGCAGCTTCCATCCCTGCTCGTCCGAAGGCGTGGCTATCTTCATCGCAGCCCATGCAGGGAAAAATGTCGAGATGAACACCGACGCCGTCACCGCAAGCGAAGCCCAGACGGTCGCCAGGGAAGTGAATGTCATGTTGAGTCCTCCGGTCCAGTCCATCACTGTCAGGAAACGTCCAAGCCCCTGTGAAAGAAGGTAGCCTGCCACAGCGCCCACCACGGCATATACGAACGCCTCGGCAAAGAACATGAAGAAGACGTACTTGGGAGCTATTCCAACCGCGTTGTAGACGAATATTTCCGTTTTGCGCTCATAGACGCTTCCGAACATCGTGGCCAGCACAGTAAGCGCCGCGATCAGCAGGGGAATCAGAAGTTCGATGATCCCGGAGATTCCGGTGCCGCGCGAAACCTGCCCCTTATATGCGACGTTCTTCATGCCGTAATAAGTTTCCTTGCCCTGCTGTTCGAGGTAGCTGTCGATCACCGATTTGGCCTCCTTGTACGACACCGGCACACGCTGTCCGGCTACCGGCTTCTCCGCAGTATCGGAAACCTGCGCGCCCTCGGCGGTCCTTGTCTGGAGATCTACCGAAATGGACATCAGGCGGATGTACGCATGGTTGACCCCGTTCTGAAGCACGGATGTCGACGAAGTAAGCACGACCTGCTTTGCGGAGACCCTCGTATCCGTGTCGGATGCCAACAGATTGTTGTCAAGCACACGCGGATTCTGAACTGCCTCAGCGTCAAACGGCAGAATAGGACGCCCATCCAGGTCCCTGAGATCACTTAGGCTTTCAGAGCTGAATATTCCGTAGACCCTGCAGCGCTTGCCGTTGATTTTCACCACTGGAGATTTCGTGTTCACATCGTCGACGCTGAGCTTGAGTGACTCCGCCATGTCGTCCGGAATCATCACTAGCGGTTCCAAAACGCTGTTTGACAGTTCTGGGAACCATCCCAGGCTGGTAAGCAGCTTGATGCGGTCGCGCAGAGGTTCCTTGTCGGTCAGCACAAGTACGGTGGAAGCGTTCGCCTTTTTGGCAGGCTGTGACTTGGCGTCCGGCAATGCCGTGGCGGATCCGGCAGGTAATTTCACTGTATCTTTAGTCGGTGTCCCGACCTCCGCTATAACCGCGGACGGCTCATAGACGATCTCAATTTCCGGATTGAACAGCTGCTGCTCCCAGCTCCTGTGTCCCACGAAGGCATAACGGGGAGCCACTGAATATTCCTGTCCATATTTTGCGTTGATCGCGCCCAGTTCCTGGGTTGATATGGCCCGATATTCCGGATATTTCACCAGGAAACCCTGGTATTGCGCCTTGCCAAGCGGATAGATCTCATCCTTCAGATCGCTCGTAACAGAGGTGAAACAGATCATGGCGAAAGTGATCAGCACAAGGGTTGCGCATGTGAGTCCGGTCCGCACCTTACGCCTGTGCATGTTGTTTAATCCGAGCAGAAATGCAGTTCCGATCACGCCCATGGTGTTGATTTCCGCGGCCTGGACCATTCCCCTGCGTTTCCGAAGCTCCTCGAGATTCTCCTGGAACTTGCCGGAGAATATCATGGTGATTCCCGCCGATACGAGCATGATTACGAATCCCAGCAGGATCATGAGCGAGGACCTGATCATCTCAAACGCCGGATGCAGTTCCTTCAGGAGGCAGAACACGACCAGGAGGACGATCATCTGCGTCAGCAGCTGCTTGCGCACATCCGCAAAACCGAAAGCCAGCTTCTCGAAGAAGAAGCAGAAAGGCACCAGCAGTCCGAGATACCACAGTATTCCGATGATGGCCTGGCTGGTATTGTCTCTCAGCACCGGATGGTTCAGGATGGAATAGGTTGCCGATTCGCGTGCGAGCTGGGTCTGACGGTGGAAGCTGGGCGCCGTCGCCGCAGCATCTTTGGTCTGGCTGATTTCCTGAAGGCGTTCCAAGGCCTTGTCATGGAATTCGCGCGTCCTGGAGTCCGCCATGTTGAAATGTTCCTGGAGCTTCAGGCGTCCACCATTCACCTGCTGCATTGATGCCGCGACATGTCTGGACGTGTCATACAGCAGCGGAAAATCGGCAGCCAGATATCCTTCACCATCTATTTCCTTATCCTTGTTGGCGACGAATCCCGGCCTGTCGTTTCCAAGGATGAACGCGCGGGTCTTCTGCGCATTCGGATTGTCCTGGGTTCCAGCCTTCAGGGCCAGATAGAACTGCTGGTCCGGTTCCATGAAGACACAGATGGTGTTGTCCCCTTTGAAGCTGCAACTCCTCGGCGGCGGCGCCAGACTGTCCCTCAGCAGGAACTCCACCCCGGCATAGGGCTGCATGGTCTGCGGGTTAACCAGATCGAGCACTGTCACGGCGGTAGAACGGAAAACCACCACGTTGACCTTCGTCATTTTACTGTCCGGATTGTTGATATTCATCGAACGGTATATCGCCTGCCCCTGCCGCCCCTCGTCCTTGACGAAGCGGATCAGTCCGTCACTGGAATAACCTATTATTTCCGGCGTATAGGACCACATCGCGATATTGCTGGAAATATCGGCCAGGCAGTAGCGTCCATAAGGATCCGTAAATACAAGCGGATAACAATAATATCCGAAACCGATGATCAGATCCCATGACTCCCGCCTGGTACTCCAGATGGCGCCGGCCAGCGGATAGCTTGGGACAGCCGACTGTCCAACATTTGCGACATACGCAAATCCCGAAAAGGAACGTGTGATCGACTTCAGGGACGGCCTCATGGCGCCGTTGCCGTGCGCAAGCCACAGTACAGTGTCTCCAAGAATAGCCGAGGAATTCCGGATCGTCTCAAGATTCCGCATGTATGGCAGCTCGATCGGAATATTGCGTTCCTGATAGGAATCCTGGCGGTCCGTGTTGATGAAGCTGACAGCCGGATAGCCCATGTAGTTGAATATCTCCGCCTGCGTAAATATGTCGGGTACCTTCGATTGCACCTGGGTTCCCTGCTTCGACGAGGCGATTCCCTCATACCTGAGCCCGTCCAGTCCCGCCAGCTGCACACGCCTGTCTACTATCGCGTTGAAAACCGGATACTGCAGATAGCAGTTGTTCTCAATGTTGGGCCCCATGGTGATGCTCAGCTTCTCCGTGCCGGTTTTGGCAGGATCGGTCGGAAGGATGTCCGGGGAAACCACGATCAGATTCCCATAGGACTTCATCAGATCATGGATCTTCAGAGCGGTCTCTCCTGCCGTCACCTGTTTCTGATGGTAATCCCGGAGCTCCTTGAACCTTGCGAGACAACGCTCTTTTATGCGTTGCTCCTTGGAAAGATCCGCATGCTTTTCCAGGAGTTTGACAATCGGATATGCCTCCACTGTAAGTATCGCGTCATGCCGCCTCTTCGCCTGGATGTAGGCTTCAAATGACGGAGTATCTATCTTCTCCCCGCCACGTATGAAATCAAGCTGTCTGGACAACTGTTCGTCCGAATGTTCCAGCAGGACAGTTTTCATGACGTAGGACACCTGCTCCTGGAGAAAAACTCTGCTCTCCTTCCCCATTTTCACGATCGCGGCATCAGTTGCAGCCGGATCGGCCATGAACGAGGCTTCATCAAAACAACGCAGTACCTCGCCCGCCGCCTCCAGACGCCTCCTATCGGTATCCAAATCTGCAGTCAGCCGGACCCGCGTGGTATCTTTCTCCTGGATGGATGGGCCCATGCATGAAAGCATCCGGATGATCCCGGTATGCCCCAATGTCTGCGATCCGCTTGAGACGAAGATCACGTCGCGCTGCAGGTTTGACTGCGATTTCTTCAGACCGTCCAGCAGCGCAAGCTGGATCGCCGGAGCCACCGCACTCAGCGTCCCCGGAGCCAGATCCGGAAGTAATGACGGAGCATCATAGCTGGCCACGACCACAAGCGCCTCGCGGTTCTCCGCAGGCATCTTGCCAGCGCGGAGAATTCCCACGAGTGTAACCTGCCGTACCGGCGCAAACTCCGTCCGGACATGCAGGGCTACCTGCTCGCCACCATGCTTGAAAATTTCCGGCGACGCGATCAGCCGCACATAGTTCGTCGGCACATTCCCGATCATTGACTTCAGATTCTTCCATGGCATCTTGTCCAATCCGTCCGGACACGACAGGATTACCGCCTGGAACCCCATCTGCGCAAATGCGCTCCATGACATTTCGATAGTCTTCGGAGGATTCGCCGCATCCACCAGCGCAATGCAGTCGTCGAAACGTGACCTGTCGGCAAGTATCTCGTCAGTCACTTTCAGCAGAAGGCCCTTTACCGAAGGTGGCGGCACTGTCGCAGGAGTCCGGGAATGTCCATCTTCCTTGCCGGCGGCCTGTGCGGAAGGAGTCGTGACCATCGGCTGATATAAGTTCGGGAACAGCGGATAGATGCTCACTCCGGACAGATCCTTTTGTCCGGCATCCAGGATTCTCGCTTCGCCGGTCCTGGGCGCGGGCAGCATCTCCTCCAGCTCGTAAAGTTCAAGTCCGGCGGCCACATATGCATCGCGAATGAGCTTCCCTGCAGCATACATCCCGGGCTGCCCCGGAAACCTCGAACCGGTCTTTAAAATAGCCTGCTGATGTTTCGCAAGCCCGTCCGGTGAGATCGCTTTCCTCATCATATCATTGGAATATGTCTCGTCAGCCACCCTTTCAGGTAGCGGTGGGCGCGGGGCGAATGCTTTCATAAAGACAAGCGTTATCGCAATTGTCAGCACGGAAAAGAACGGCACGGCAACAGCCTGCCTCAGGAGGAAGCCTTTAGGTCCAACTTGTTTTACAGTTTTATTGTTCATACTTTAATTATGCGGCTTTTTTCCGTTTTCCATCTTCCGTTTTCCGTTCATCGAGGGTTCGCTCCCAGATAGATCATGATGCACAATTCCGCCAGCGCTCCTCCGAGAAAGAGGCCGATCGCAAAAGGCTGGAGCTTGTTCCTGACCGTCGCCGCACCACCGATCCATAATACCATATATCTGATGGCCCACGCCAGCAGGGCGGATCCCCAGAGCCCTTCGACACAGAACGTCGTGCCCAGGATGAACCCGATTGGATGGAACCAGAACCCCGCAAATATCTGGCGCAATATTGTCAGGATGGCCGCCACGGACGCAGAAAAGATATAGGCATACCATGACGGATCGAAGACCGGGGCAACCTTGCTCTGTGTTCCGAGGAAGGCGACGGTAGCCTCCTGGACCTGCGACTTATATGATAGGATATACCAGGATTTCGTGTCGAATCCCCACGCATAATTGATCTGGTTGGCTCCCAGCGCATACGCGTTGGAGAGGAAAGTCCAGCCACCAAGCACCATGGCCGCAGTCAATGCCAGCACGATCGTTCCTGCAATATGAGAGGGCTTAATTTTCCATCGCCGGCCCAGTTCCACCATTTCCATCTGGGTCCCGGGTATGAAGAACAGCCCTCCGGACGCCAGGAAATATCCCGAGACCACGCAGAATAGCACCGCCGCCGGTCCCAGCACCGGTATTCCTCCGCATAACACCATGAACAGCGCCAGGCCGTAAGGGGTGAAGTACGACCATGGCACGCCGCACTCGGTCCTGAGCTTGGCCGCAACAAATCCAATGCTCAGTATGCAGAAATAGAATATCATGATTCCTATCACCGATATCCCCATCATATATCCCCATACCGCCACTCCGCCGACTGCAAGGAAAAGCAGCAGGAACGATGTCCGATATGAGAAGAGTTCGCCAGCCGATTCCGCCTTGTCGTTCTTCAATGCCGCCCTCACCACATAGGCCAGGTAACGCCAGGACAATGCAAGCACCACAACGAAATACCCGAGGTAGGCCGCCAGTGTCTGTTCAAAACGGTAAGGGAAACCCGGTTGTGCCGTCCATCCGAAAGAGTGCCCGGCCCAGAACTGGCACCTGTATAGCCAGAAACCCAGCACGATGGAAAGAAGCACGTTGAGTTCCATGAACAGGCACAAGGCCAGGAAAAAGACTGAAATGCTGAGATTCACTGAATTGAACATTGTCCCGCAGGCAGGCCAGTTTATATAGTCCTGTAGATTCACGGAGATCGCAGGATCAGTCAGACTGGGATTGCGTACGGCCTCAAAATGCCAGATCTGAAAAACCAGACCGACGCCAAGCCCTCCCCATAGCATCGGGCTTGCTGTAATACTTGAAAAAGCTCCGGGCATGCTGAGGTCGTTACCCAGCAGACCCTGGATCACGCGTGTCATGGGCAGCGGATATCGCTCGGAGTCCATCCACTGCTTGCGCATTATCGCGTTGATCGCCAGGAAAGAAAGGAAAGCCAGACCGAGGAAAGTCCCCCATGCGAGCAGCGGCCCAACCCAGTCCCTCACCGGTATGTATCCCGAAAGGATGAACTTGATACCGGACCATGACCACATGTTGTCGGGCTTGACGATGAGCCCCATTACCGGCTGTCCCGCAGCCAGCATTTTCCGGTACATGCTCTCGGACACCAGTATCTTCCCGTCAAACATCGACTCGAGCGGAGACATCGAGAACATCTTCGGGTCAGCCACTTCCAGGCGCCCGGCGCCGGTCAGTCCGAACTCGATCTCGACATATTCCTTCGCCGCCTTGTCCAGTTTCAGCGAACTCAGCCCGAGACGCTGGAATCCCGTCCTGTGCACGACAGTCCTCTTCTCAATCGGGGATGCGAGCAATATCTCCGTATAGACTTTGCTGCCGGCAAGGTACAGGCGGGAGTACGCCTTCGATTCAGGCACCAGATCCGATGCGCGCAGCAAGG
>JANYBI010000146.1 GCA_025360875.1 Lentisphaerota bacterium | reverse complement strand
CGTCAAGCCCGTTCTTGAACGAATATTCTATCGCCTCGCTGAAGATCTCAAGCGTTTCCAGGCAGACGTCAAGGTATTTCGTGTATTGTTCGAGAAGGGCCTTGTTCTTCTTGAAGAGAAACATGATGGAATCCTTTCTTTTATAATTTTCCGGATGCCCGGAAAATTATCACTGAAATATTTTCATTCCTACTACGATAAACAGCGTCAGTGTGATCAGCGACATCAGATACAGCCACAGCAGCAGGGAGCCCATCTCCTCGACATTCTTCTGCTGGAGCGAGCTTATCACTATGAGACTCGTCGCCGGTGGCACTGCGGCTTCGATCAGGATCACAAGCGCGAGGAGAGTGTCCTCGATCTTCCCGTGCGGCAGGATTCCGCAGCCCATGAGAAGCTTTATATAGAATATGGCAAGGATTGGAAGGATCAGCAGTTTGACGCAGATGACTGCTGATATGGATTTCCTGTCGAAATGCTTCTTGATGGGGCTGAATGCAAAACTGCCGCCGAGTACGATCATCGCGCACGGAACCACGGCGTTGCCAAGGCTCACGCATGTGGTGAAGAGTGGATGGAGGAAACCGGTTGTTTCGCACAATGCCGCCCTGATTGAGAATATCTTTCCGGATGCGAGTTGCATCTCCGGAAGACTTGCCGCCACGATTCCGGCGATTATCCCCCAGACGGGGGGGGTGACAAGATCGGTAAACCTTATTGAGCTATGCGGTTTTTCACCGATTATGTTGTATCCGAGCGTCCACATCATCGGATTGAAGGCAATAAGGAACATTGAGACAAAAATCATGCCCAGCGTCTTTATCTCAGGCTTTCCGGCGAACTCAGGGAATATCGAGCAGATAGCGGCTACGAGCGGGATTGGCAGGTACATCGCGTTGGCGAAACCTGATGACGCCTTCACTATGTTCCTGTATTCGGTTCTTATCCCGAGCAACTTCACGGCCGTGGCACCCAGCGCTATCCCACCCAATATGTAGATCACTCCTGTCACCGGAAGGATCCAGAGTTCCTTGAGCCTGTCAATGCTGATTGACTGTGCGAAACTCGCGAAAAGCATGCATGGCAGGAGAAGGTAGAATATTATCTTGCTCAATATCTGTAGCGAATCCCTGTCGAGTATTTTGCATTTCGCCAGAATGATTCCACCCGCCGACATAAGCACTATGGTGAAAATCGCCTGTGCAGAATAATAGAACAGGCCGAGTGTCTGCATTTTCAGCGCCTTTCGGTCACGGGCAGGGAAATCTTGAAGGTGGAACCTTCGCCAACTTTGCTGTCAAGGGAAAGGGTGCCACCGTATTTCTTGACCGAGTCCATGCAGGAGTGCAGGCCATATCCCCTTGAAACCTTGTTCTTGTCCTTGGTGGAGAATCCGAAAGAGAACAGCTTGTCACGGACGTTTTCAGGAATGCCAGGTCCATTGTCCTTGATCTCGACCACGACCATGTGCTGGTTGTCCGTCTTCTCCATCCTCAGTACGATTTCAAGCAGATGCTGCTTGTTGGACTTCCCCTCGCTTTCCATAGCCTCGACCGCATTCTTTATGAGATTTATGAAAACCTGGGTCATCATGGACGGATCGACGATAACCTGGGGAGTCTTGTCGTCAAGGGCAGCTTTGATGATCACGCCCTTCTTGTTGCATGTCTCCTCGAATATCTTTATGGATGATTCGATCACCGGCGCGAGGGAAGTCATGTTTTCGGTACCAAGTTCACCCATGAACCTCTGCTGGAGTTCGATGATTTCACTTATGTGATAAAGCTTGTCGGAGAGCGATGAGAGCATTTTTACAGTCTCGAGACGCGATTTGTTCACATGGGCCAGCAGTTCGGAGACGATTTCGAAATACTGCAGGCCGGCCTTGTCATTCTTCAGGAAGCTCTGCAGGTTTCCGGAGTCAAGTTCCTTCCTGAATCTGGGAATGATCTCGTTCAGGATGAATGATTCGGGATGTTCCGCGTTTTCAGGATTCTTCTCCTGGAGTTCCAGGACCGTCAGCTTAGCCACGGTTACGGCATTCCCTATGTTGTGGATGATGCCGGTCGACACCTGGAGCATTCCCTCCTCTTTGGCAGTCCTTAGTTTCTCCTCATACTGCCGGCGTTCCCTGAAGAGGCGTATCGCCTCAAGGCTGAGCGAGGCGATTTCATTGAGGCGGACAAGATATTCGCCGTCCTTTTCGTTCAGCGCATGTTCGTCAAACTCGTTCCTGGATATCATCACAGTGCAGGCGAAGACCTTGGAGTGGACATATATCGGCGCCATCAGGAGCCTAGGTGCAAGTTTCTTGAAGTTCTCCGGAAAGCCCTTCGGTATCTCATCGTTGAAGAGGATGTATTTCTTCTCAAGGCAGATCTCGACAAGTTGCGATATGAGTATCGGTATCTTTATCTCCTTTATGAATTCGGTATGTTTCTTCGGGTGTGCGAGAAGCTGCTGCTCAACCTGGGAAGGCACTTCCTTCAGGGGCGGAAATGTCCCGGAGACGGCACAGCCCTTGAACGTGTCATTGTCCGACGCGGTAAGGATGGCGCCACCGGCCCCCCGCAGCGTCCTCTGCGCATATTCGACGAAATGGGTCAGGAAGGTTTCATCGCTGATATCTTCAGAACTGATCGCCTTGCCTCCGAGTCCGAGGATGGCTGCAGTAGCCTCCCTTTCCTTGGCTATCTGGCGTGACTGGTCATAGCAGATCCTGTTTGTTATTATCACTCTCGTATGCTGGTAGATTACCCATACGACCAGGATCAGTATTATGAAAGCCAGGAAAAACAGGACGCTGTGACTCATATGATTTCACCTCGGAAACGAAAAAATAAATTTAAAGGATATGACAATCGAGCCGTTAATATATTATGTAATTATTGAAATTCCCGTCCGGCAAGTAGAAAGTTAAAAAAAACTGGGGCAGTCTTATAGGCCGGAGTTCACGTTTAGCATGAATTAATCAGGTTATAGTGTTCCTGCAAAGTAGTTCTCGGCATTGTAGGAGCTTCTCACCAGAGGACCGCTTGCCACGCTTTTGAAACCCAGCCTGAGCGCGAATCCTTTCCAGTTCTCAAAAGTCTCTGGAGTGACATATCGGTCAAGCGGCCTGTGGGCCGATGACGGAGGAAGATACTGCCCGATGGTAAGGATCTCCGCGCCGGTCATGCGTATTTCGCGTATGGTCTCCTCGATTTCCAGATCTGTTTCCCCGAGACCGACCATTATTCCGGATTTGACTGCGACCTTCCCTTTGCCGAGTTCAAAGGCGTTTTCCAGGACCTTCAGTGAACGCTTGAAATCAGCACCGCTCCTTATGGCCCTTGTCAGGCGCTCCACTGTTTCAAGATTGTGATTGAAGACGTCGGGCCCTGCGGCAATGACCTTTTTCAGGCTTCCCATGCCGCCTTTGAAATCCGGAGTGAGCACTTCCACTTTTACGGCAGGTATCTTTTTCTTGAGCTCCCGGATTGTCTTTGCGAAATGTGAAGCTCCGCCATCTGGGAGATCATCGCGCGTCACGCTGGTGACAACCACATATTTCAATTTCATTTTCAAGACCGCTTCTGCGATCTTCGCAGGTTCACCGGCGTCGGGCTTGTCCGGCGATGATGAATTATTTACCGCGCAGAATGTGCAGTTCCTGGTGCATTCGTTGCCGAGGATCATGAAAGTCGCAGTCCTCTTGTGCCAGCATTCGCAGAGGTTGGGGCACCTGGCGCTCTGGCATACGGTATTCAGATTGTACTGGCTTATTAGTGATTCGACAACGGTCCTTCCTGCGCCTGCGGAAGCCTTGACCCTTATCCATGGCGGAAGTTTAGGCCGGACTTTTTCTATTGGATTATTCATGTTGGCAATCGCATCATGGTAACTCGTGGCATTAACAGTTAACAGCCCTTGCGGGCTTGACTACGAGCGAATTTTTGAATGCTTTTTATTTGTTTGTAGTCAATGCCGCAAGGCATGTTCTTCTTATTTTATCCCCGACCAGCTGGGCAGGACTATGTTCATTTTTCCGCCAAGAAGCTGTCTTGCCTTCCCTGTCCAAGTGTCGATTACGTACAATGACGAGTTTCCTCCGAGAGTTCTTGCACAGACCACATGACGTGCATCAGGGGCCCATGAAGGTGATTCCCAGTCGCCGGCGGCGTTGACAACAGTCTTGCCAGGTTCCTTGCCCGCCAGATCAAGCACGGCAATCGCATAGTTGCCATTTTTGGCTGAATAGGCGATCTTGTTGTCTGAAGACCAGCTGGGTGAGACAGCCTCGGAACCCTGGGTCGGAAGCTTGACAGACGGTCCGCCCCTGGAATTTATCACATAAAGACCGGGTTTTCCGGATTTGTCCGAGACATAGCATATCTTGTCCCCTGCCGGAGACCAGCATGGCGATGCTTCGACGCTGATATCGTTTGTCAGCCTCTGGAAGTCTTTTCCTGAAAATGATTTTATATACAGTTCTACCTGGTTGTCGCGGCTGAGTATCAGGGCGATCACATTCCCGTTAGGCGATACAGCCGCCCCGGCGTTCAGTCCGGGGAACTGCGCGAGGTTGCGGCTGCGTCTGGAGGCGACGTCAAGCTCGACAATGTCTGTCATCGTCTTTGAATAGAGAGTATATACGATTGAATTCCTGCCGGGTATCCAGTCAGGTTCCACCGAAAGGCTGTTGCTGTTGGTGAGCTGCTGGACGTCCTGCCCGTCGAAATCGCAGATGAATAATTCTTTCTTGCCGATCTGCGTCTGGCCGGCGAAGGCGATCTTCGTTGAGCATATTCCTTCAATGTTGAATTTTTTCTTGAGGACTGCGTCTACCGCCTTGTGCGCCGTGCTGCGGAGGTTTTGCGAGACCGGTGAGTTGACTGTGAACAGCGTGGTGCCGTTTCCATTTGCTAAGACCATCTGCACCTGCGTGCCTGCCGCGGCGCCGGTTATGAAGTATTCGGCCCCGCTGTCGACAAGATCGAACCAGCCGCACAGCTTGAGGTCGGAAAGGATCAGCTTGGATAGTTCCGGATTTCCGGTGATATCCTTGTACATCAGGGTGGGGTTCCTGTCACGTCCGGGCTTGATCACCTTGACTTCCTGGGCATTGAGCGCGGATGAGGATATAATCGCCAGGGCCGCCGATAAAAGTATGAACTTTTTAAACATTCTTCTTGCTCCTGTGGTGTTTTCAGTTATTTTGCATGCGTATTGAAAAGATATTCCATGATCCGTTTAACGCAAAACATAATGTTAACTTATATCCTGACAATCTCAAGTGGAATTTTTAAAATTTATGATAATGCCTCTGGACAACATCGAAGAACAATCCATCGCTAGCGGAATCCCTTCCGCGACATCCGTTTTTTTTTCCGACGGCACTCCGCTCCTGAGATCAGCTGAGCTTGGAGGGCCTGCATACGAGAAACGGCCCCAGCAGGAGGAGATGGCGCACAAGGTGGCCGCGGCACTGGCGGAAAAGAGCAATCTCTGCATCGAGGCGCCTACAGGTGTCGGGAAAAGTTTTGCATATCTGGTTCCGGCGATCTACTGCGCGCTTGAGCGGAAACAGCCGGTGGTCATAAGTACTGAAACCATAAGCCTGCAGGAACAGCTGGTCGAAAAGGATTTGCCGCTTCTCAGCAGGATCATGGATGTCCAGTTCACCGTCGCGCTCGCAAAGGGGAGGAGCAACTACATCTGCAGGCGCAGGCTTTCTATTGTCGCCGGGGAACATACCGAATATCTTCCAGCTGATTCCATGAGGTCCGACGTCGAGAGGATCGCGTTGTGGGCGGAAGGAGCAGGCGAGGGGAGCCTTTCGGAAATAGATTTCCAGTTCGACCGCCAGGCATGGGATTTCATCTGCTCTGAGACCGGAAACTGCGCTAAGCCCAAATGCGTCTTCTTCAAGAGATGTTTCTACTGGAAGGCCAGGAAGCTGTGGGACACCGCCGACATTGTTGTCGCCAACCACGCGCTTTTCTTCACCGATCTCAAAATAAAAAGTTCCGAGGATCTCGAGACAAGTCTTCTGCCCGCCTATACGGCCCTGATCCTCGATGAAGCACATACGCTCGAGGATGAAGCCGCCCAGCATCTCGGAATCCACATATCCAGTGCAGGCGTCAGGCTTTTCCTCAGAAGGCTCTATGATCCCCAGCGCGGCAAAGGTCTGCTCATGCGCCCTGGCGAAGAACCTCTGCGCCTCAGGGGTGAGGTCGGAGAGCTTATGGAAGCCTCTGAAATATTTTTCGAGAAGGTCAGGGAATTCGCAGCCGACTATGCCGACAATGTCATAAGGCTGAGGAAGCCCGACTTCGTGCTCGATATGCTTTCGGAGAAGATAGGCCATTTCGAGTACAAGCTGAACGAATATCTGAAGGAGCAGGATGACGATGATGATGACGACGATCTGAAACAGGAGCTTTCCGCAATGCTCCTCAGATGCGACTATTACAGGAATGCGATTTCGGATTTCATCTCAATGCGGTTGGACGACCATGTGTACTGGATTGAAAAGGGGATGAAGGCGGAGATGAGCATCCAGCTCTATGCGGCGCCTCTCAACGTAAACGAAATTCTCCGGAAGATCCTTTTCAACGGAGGACTCCCGGTAGTCCTTACGAGCGCTACCCTGTCGGTTGCGGGCGACCTCGGATATTACAAGGAAAGGATCGGGTTTGCGAATGGCGGGGAAGCCGTCCTCGACACCCCGTTCGACTATGAGAGGCAGTTGAAAATATATATTCCGAAGAACATGCCGCTGCCTGATGACGAGAACTACCTTTCCTCGGCATGCGATGAGATCGAGAACTACATCAGGTTGACGCATGGCAAGGCGTTTGTCCTTTTCACCAGCTATGATGCCATGAAAAGAAGTTCCGAAAGGCTGAGATCGTTCTTTGATGATATTGGGATAACTCTCCTCGTGCAGGGCGAAGGCAGGAGCCGTTCCTCAATGCTGAGCACGTTCAAGGAGGACGTTGACTCCGTGATTTTCGGAGTGACAAGCTTCTGGATGGGTGTCGACGTGCCGGGTGAGGCCCTGAGTAACGTGATCATAACGAAACTCCCTTTCGCCGTGCCAAGCCATCCACTTGTCCAGGCCAGATCGGAAAGAATCGAGAGGGAAGGTAAAAGTTCATTCATGCATTATTCGCTTCCCGAGGCTGTCCTGAGATTCAGACAGGGCGTAGGCCGTCTCATCAGGAAGAAGACGGACAATGGCATAATTGTAATACTTGACCGCAGGATCATCTCGAAACGCTACGGGAAGATCTTCATTGATTCCATTCCGAAATGCCCGGTCGAGATCTGCTGAGGTGCGGTTGAAATTCTAAATTCATTTCCTCGCACCAAGCCGCTGAGTCACAAAGTCGAAGATCCCGGGTCTGCAAGAGCTCGGGACGGGTTCTTTCTCAGATTCTTTCCAGCCTTGCTGGATTAATTCCGAACCTGTAGCGCATGGCGCTAAACTTTTGCTTTATTTATTTGCTTTGCGCCTCTGTGCCTTTGTGCGAGAATATTATTTCTGATTTTAACGGAAGGCTCAGCGGCATATTTCTTCGGTCCAGGTGGAAAGCGAATTGTCACGGGCGCCCATCACGAGCACGGTGTCGCCTTCAGATGTGTTTGACAAAAGATAACTCCTGAGTTCGTCGCGGTTCTTGAAATAGAAGTAGTTCTTCGAACTGTTGAGGCGGTATTCCAGTACTGTCTGCTCGGATGTGGGGCTGAAACTCGTAGTGCCGCCGGCATAGAATACCGGGAGAAAAATAAAACAGTCCTTCTTTTTTATAATCTTTTCGATCTCAGCGAAAAGGTTATCCTTCATGAATTTCAGGGGACCGAATCCGTGTGGCTGGAATACTGCGAAAAGATTTCCACGGGTGATTTCGCGGGCCGTCCTCATGCACGAGGCGATCTTTTCAGGATTGTGCGCGTAGTCGTCAATTACAAGCGCACCAGACGGCAGCTTGCCTTTAATGTTGAAACGCCTCCAGACACCATCGAAAGATGAGACATGCTTATCGGAGCCTTTCCTGTAGAGACCTAGGATTTCAAGTGCCGCCAGGATTGAAACCGCGTTCAACGCGTTATGATGTCCGGGCGAGGGCAGGGGCAGCCTTATGAGTTCTCCAGTACTGCTCCTGAACACTTCGGCAACAGGCAGATTGTCTTCGATCTTGTATGATGATAAACTCCATTCGCTGGATTTTTCCTGTCCGAAGGTCAGCCGTTCACATTTTTTATTCGGAAATACCTTGATGCTGTCCTTCACGGTTTCGTCAGTTATGACACCCTTGGACGTGTTGCTGATGAATTTCCTGAAGACTTCGGCAAGCTCTGTGATCGGATAATGGTCATTCCCGATATTCAATATCAGGGAGTAGTCGGGCTTGAATGCTAAGAGGCTCTTGTCGCTCTCATCGGCTTCATATATGAAATATTTGCCTTTGCCGGGGCGGAAGTTCCCTGCGAACTTCGCAGATGAGAAACTGTTCACGAGCCCGCCTGAGAGCATGACCGGATCATGTCCCATCCTGGCAAGGGTCTCAGCTAGCCAGGAGGTCACGGTTGTCTTCCCGCAGGTTCCAGTGACGGCGACAGAAACTACATTTTTCATTGACATTATTGCTGCCGCCAGCGCTTCGGCCCGGTGGATCTTCGCGATCTTCTCGCCGGCCTTGAAATCAGGATTGTCTTCTTCGATGGCGCTGGAGTAGACGAGAAAGTCAGGCTTGGTTTTTGACGCATATGAACCATCCTGGGGAAATAGCTTTATGCCGCACTTCTTGAGCGAGTTGATGATCCTGGCGTTTTCAGGCTTGTCCATGTCGCGATCGCTGCCGCTGACTTTGCAACCGAGCCATTTGAGCATCTGAGCGAGACCGCTCATGCCGATTCCGCCGATGCCGACAAAATGTACTTTTGATGGGATTTTCATTGGAAGAATATTAAAAAGCCCCTTCTAGATGTATTATACGATTCTTTTAATCTAAAACAAAAAACACAAAATAAAATCTCCGAGGGAATATATGACTGAAATTTCTTGGAAGCCGAACTGGAACGACACCAAAAGACATTTCAACGATTTCTGGAACAGGAAAGGGGTCGTCATAGGCACTTGGGGAGCACCGAAAGCTGCAAAACAGCTCGAGAATATCAAGGAAGTCGAATGTCCGGATTTCAGGCAATATCACCTTGATCCGGTGATGCGCGCCAGGATGAACCACTATTATGTCTCCAATGGATATTATGGCGCCGATATCCTGCCGATAAGCGATACCTGTTTCGGTCCCGGCTCGCTGGCGACATTCCTGGGATGTGAACCGGGGATCTCGCCTGAGACCGTCTGGTTTGATCCCTGTATCATGAACGAGCCCGAACCAGAAAAACTTCCACCACTGAAATTCGATCCGCAGAACAAATGGTGGAAGCTTACTGAAAAGACGCACAGGGAATGCGTCCGTCTTGGCAAAGGGAAATATATGACAGGGGCGCCCGATCTGGTGGAAAACATTGATGTGCTTTCATCGCTTAGGAATCCGCAGACCCTCATGTTCGACATGATCGAGAGACCGGAATGGGTCAAACAGAAGGTCTGGGAAATCAACAAAGTCTGGTTCGAGGCCTACCAGCGCATCTACGACATCATCAAGCTCGATGATGGCAGTTCGTCATGGGCCGCGTTCCGCATCTGGGGCGAGGGAAAGACCGCAAAGCTGCAATGTGACGCATCTGCCATGTTCTCGCCGGACATGTTCAAAGAGTTTGCGGTTCCGGCGCTGACAGAACAGTGCAGGTGGCTGGACAATTCACTCTACCATCTGGATGGTACCCAGGCGATGTGCCATCTTGATGCGCTTCTGGAGATCAAGGAACTGGATGCGATAGAATGGACTCCCCAGGCCGGCATTGAACCCGGAGGTCATCCTCGCTGGTTC